>CBJNAT010000032.1:0-10996 GCA_966434585.1 uncultured Gammaproteobacteria bacterium
CGTAGATCAGCTTCTGCTGGATGTTGAGCCGCTCGATCCGAACCGGTTCGCGCATCAGCGGCGTGAGATTCTCGAACGGAATCGCGGCCGCATGCAGCTCGATGAGCGTTGTCAGCGTCTCGAGGGTGGGGGCGATGGAACCGGAGAACCCGATTCGCTCGAAATACCCCGTCAGGTCGATGTCGTCGCTCATCCGATGATGTAGCGAGAGCATCAGGCGCGTGCCGCCACCCAGCAGCGGTCGCATCGCTGAACCGGCGATGCCTTCGGCGTCCGCCACCAGCTTCTCCGCGATACTCACGAGCGAGCGCCAGGGGCCACTCGCGGCATGCCGTGCGATGTCGTCTTTCGTTATTGTCATAGGAGGTGCTCCACCGAACGTTCCCACTGAATCGAGCGCGGCACGTGAACGTGCAGCGTCTCGCGGTACAACTCATTGGCATGCCGCACGTCGGAGCCCGCCTCGATTGCACAGCGGCTGATCAGCTCGGGCGGCAATTCGACGAATAGGTAAGAGACGAGCGCAGCTGCAATGGGCCGCTGCAGAATCGCCAAACTTCCCGACCGCAACGCAGCGCACAGCTCCTCGCGCGTCAATACCGGGCCAGTGGGCGCATTCAAATGTGCGATAGCCAGATCCAGACAGGAGTTCTTCCGGTTGGCAGTACCCGCAGAAGGCAGTGAAGCGTGTTGCATCAGACCTGCCCTCACCCCTCAAACGCCCGCCACGCCGCTTTGTAATTGCACCCATGCCGGATGATCTGCTCTAGCAGCTCAGGGTAGCCGACCTTCGCTGCGTCGGCGGACTCGGCAAAATCTTCCCCGCGGCTCAAGTTCGGATTCGCATTCGCTTCGAGCACGAACACGCTGCCGTCGGGGCGCATGCGGAAGTCCATTCGTGCGTAGCCGCTCAGCGATAGCGCGCGATAGATGCGCTTCGACAAGCGATCCAGGTACGAAGCCGCACCCTCCGGCAGGTCTTTCGCTAACCCCGTGCGAATCCCGTGCTTCTCCTGATACTTCCGATCCCACTTCACCTTCCGAGTCGCGATACCCGCCATGACTTCCGGCAGCGTGCCGAAATCCATCTCCCACACGGGGAACGTGCGCAGGCGCTCATTGCCGATCACACCGACATACAGCTCGCGCCCTTCGATGTACTCCTCCACGAGCGCATCTGAGCTCGTCTGCTCGTGAATGAACTCGATGCGCTCCTTGAGTTTGTCGGCGTCGTGCGCGATCGAGGCTTGCGAGATGCCGAGCGAGGCATCTTCCGTCACGGATTTCACGAACAACGGAAACTTCAACTTGCGCGGGATGCGGTAGCGGTGCCCCTTCGGCAGCAAGACGAAGTTGGGCGTGGGGATACGATGGTAGTGAAGGATCTGCTTTGCGAGCGCCTTGTCGCGCGAGATCATCATGCCGCGCGGATTGCAGCCGGTGTACGGCTGCTTCATGAGCTCGAGAAACGCGACGACGTGTTGGTCGTACGTGACGATGCCCTGAAACTCCTCCATCAGATTGAAAGCGATGTCGGGCTTCCACTCGGTGATCGCGTTACGCAGATCGCCGAGGTTGTCGCCGAGCCCCAGGGCACGCACTTCGTGGCCCGCACGTTCGAGGAACGACATCACGTCGTACTCGGTCTTGAACTCGTCGATTTCCTTTTCGGTGTAGCCTTTGAGACTCTGCGGTGGCACCAGAGTCTCGTGCACGAGCACGAGCACACGCATCGGCTTCATAGCGTGTAACGCTCCCGATCGCGCCGCAGGATGTCGATGAGGATGCGCTCGAGGAGCGCGGCTGCTGCGCGCTTGGTCGTGCGTTGCGAGCGTGTGACGACGAGATCGAGCTCGCGCGTACGCTGCAGGAGCGTCCGAAACACTTGATGCACCAGATACGGATGCAGACGCGAGCGCCGGATCAGAAATCGCGTGAGCTGCGGACGCACCTGCCGTAGAAACGTGACTGCTCTCATTCTTCTTTTGCCATCGCGCGTGCCGAACACGCGCTTCAGACGGTGATCGTAAGCCCCGGCGCCATCTACTGCATAGCGTGCCTGCTTGCGACGGTAGTGCTCAGCGAGCGTACGCCGATTGTCTTCGAGCGGCGCAACCACGTGGAAACCGCTGACCGGCTGCGGTTCTCCCTTGATCTCGGCCATCAGCTCATCGACGTACTTCAGTTTCTGGAGCGCGGGCCAATCGGCATATTCGCGACGCCAGCGCGCACGTGGTTGTAACCAGACTGCAAAGGTCTCGGCGAAATCTTCCGTCGGATGACTCTGTGCATACCAGTGACCGAGATGCAGTACGAAGTCGCGACTTGCCGGTCGTGCGCGATAGATGTCCGGATAGCGCCGCGAGGCCTTGCCGAACGTCTTTCGCCAGTCCTTGCGTCGTCGCAAACGAAAGGCATTATCGATGGCGTGACCGGCCTCGTGACGCAGAATGCGCATCAGCCACGCCGCGTTGCCGCCCTCCACTTCCCCCATCATCTTACGTTCCAGCCGCATCAGTCGCGGATGCGCCATGTAGAACGGAATCGCGATGCCCGCCACGCCATCCGGCGTGAACCATTCATCGGCGAGCCACACGTGCGGCTTGAAACGCAGACCGCGACGTTTGAGCTCGTTCTGGATCTGCGCCAAATAGCGCGCGACGAGCGAGCCGCGCAAGGTGAGCTTGAGATCGCACAATCGCAGCCGCAGCAGTTCCTCGTCCGACAATCGACTCCAGCGGACACCGCGCATCGGCGGCGATGTGCGGCGCGTGTTCATGATTACGACAACCGCTCGCTCAGTTGCCGCAGCAGTGCGTGCTGCGGCAACGATCGCCGCCAGGCGGGCGGCAGATCGTTGACACCGCGGATCGCACCGATCAGCGCACCGAACAGTGCGGCAGCCGTTGCGGCACCGATCGGCGCCAGTCGTTGCACGCCCACCGTGAAGCTGGGCGACACCGCCAGTGCACGCAGTACCGTACACAACACGGCGGGCGCGCTCACATCGCGCTTGCGGAACGTGGTGCGACCGGCAATCGCGTCCCGAACCTCCGCGCGCGGCAATCGCTCGAGCAGCGCAATTGTTTGCGGACCACGAGCGTTCGCTACGTCGTCTTGAGACGTGCCGGCCAAGGCATCGAGCAGAGAGGTCGCAAAGGCGCGACAAACATCGAGCACGATCGGCGACTGCTGCGTGGGGCGCGACATCTCTGCCGCTAATTCGACCGTGCGTTCGCCGCCATCCGGAAAGCACAGCACAGCTGCCAACGAACGGCTCACACTGTGCGCGTCCAGATTGCGTGGATCGTGAGAGCCCGCGTAGGTCTTGCGTGACCACTGCCAGGCAGCGAGCGCCCGTTTCAAGGCATCGGGCACGATGACGTAATCTTCATGCTGCACGCTGCGCGACCAAGCGAGATAACGTTGCAGTTGATCTTCCGGGTCGTGACGCTGCAGGGCCAGCAGACTCTCGAGCGCTGCGACTGCAAGCCCGCTATCGGCGTAAAGCACATCGGGCAGCGCAAGCACCGTGTTCGGCTCGATCTCCGCATGGAGCAGCTTCGCTTTGCTGGATGCGGCGATCGCATTCGCGAGCACGAGGCCCGTGAGCGCACCCTCAATTTGTTCATGTCGCGCCGGAGGACTGCTGCCAGGCTCCTGCCATCGCCGCACATACTCGATCTGCTCGTCGGTTTCCGGCACCACCGGCCAGCGCTTGGCGCGGCCACACTCCTGCCAAAGCTCCTGCAAACGGTCGAAAGCAGCTTCATTGTCGAGACCGCGCCGCATGAGATAAGCCGCGATCAACGTCCCCGTCCGCCCGATCCCTGCGCGGCAGTGAACGTAAACGCCCTGGCCCCGGCGCTGAGCAGCGTCGATGGCGTCCAAGGCCGCCACAATGAGCTGGGGGCGATCGGGAATGCTGTGGTCGAGGATGCCGAACCGGTGGTGCTCAATGGCTTCGCGAGTGAGCGCTGGCAGCAGGACCGCGTAGGGCTCGAGCTCGGCCTCGCGGGTCAGGTCGATGAACGTGCGAACCCCGCAATCGAGCAACTGGCGCAGCCTGGTGCGCGTCGCTTCAGGGCTGTTGGAGCCCGGATATTCACCCGCGAGCAGCCGGCCGGGTTCGACCCAGTAGCAGTTCGGGAACGGACGGTCCGCTTGGCGCTGACGGATTGGCATCGCGGTGATATTACTGGACCGCCTGCCGGAAACGGCGGACATGCACCCAACTCGCGGTGTGCCACACTGCGGACAATCCTTCCCTTGCCAGGTCTGCTATGAGTCTCACGCAAGCTCGCTCCAAACCCGATCGATCTGCCACCGGCTACGACTTGCGCCCGCTGTCGCAAGCCGAACGCGAGCGGTACGCGCAATCGTTGAACGCTGAAGAGCGACGTGTCCTGCTCAACCAAGGCACCGAGCCGCCATTTTGCGGCCTGCTACTCAAGAACAAGGAAAGCGGCATCTACGCCTGCAAGTTGTGTGGCCTGCCGCTGTTCAAATCGGAGAATAAGTTCGAGTCGGGCACCGGCTGGCCCAGCTTCTATCAGGGCTTCGACCCCGACCACATTGCCGAGCTGATGGACCGGTCGCACGGCATGATCCGGGTCGAAATCCGTTGTGCGCGCTGCGATGGGCATCTGGGGCACGTGTTCGATGATGGCCCACCGCCGACACATAAGCGGTATTGCTTGAACTCCGTGTCGATGGAGTTTTATCCGACGGGGCAGGAGCCGGTGCAGAGGACGGGGGGGTAAGAGGACCCTCACCCGCCGCTCACGCGTCGACCTCTCCCGCAACCGGGAGAGGTGAAGAGGACACGTGCCACTCCATTCGTCGAGTGCGTCCCCTCTCCCGGTTGCGGGAGAGGGACAGGGTGAGGGTGAGCCTCAAGTCGGCCTGAGCTCCCTCCGGAACCG
This sequence comes from uncultured Gammaproteobacteria bacterium, assembly GCA_966434585.1. Taxonomy (GTDB): domain Bacteria; phylum Pseudomonadota; class Gammaproteobacteria; order Steroidobacterales; family Steroidobacteraceae; genus DATELY01. The sequence goes on from CBJNAT010000032.1 coordinate 4,926, forward strand.
CTGCGCATTCGCCTGGTAACTCCGCGCGCCGTGCGCAATCATCTCGCGATCCTTATCGCTCATCTCTCGCACGATGCATGCGGGCGATCCCATCACGACGACTCCGCTAGGAATCGTCTTGCCCGGAGCGATGAACGAGCCCGCCGCGACCAGTGTGTGACTGCCGATTACTGCACGATCCATCACGATGGCGCCGTTACCGATCAAGCACTCATCGCCGACCGTGCAACTGTGCAGCATCACTTGATGGCCCACGACGACGTTGCGCCCGATGGTTGTCGGCTCGCCCGCATCAACGTGAACGACGCAGCCGTCCTGGATGTTCGTGCCATCGCCGATCTCAATCCAATCGGTGTCGCCGCGCAACACCGAGCCGAACCAGACGCTTGCCCAACGCCCTAAACGCACACTGCCGATCACATCGGCACTGGGCGCCACGAAGTATTCATCGCCGACCGTTTCGATGCGGCGCTCGCCGAGGCTGTAGATCACTCTTCATGCTCCCGATGGCTGGCGAACGCCATCTTGTCCAGGTATGCCAGTAATACGGCGGACACGACGAACGTCAGATGGATGATCACGTACCACATCAGCTTGTCGTTGTTCACGGTTTCGCTGTTGCTGATGTTCATGAACGCGCGCAACAGATGGATCGACGAGATCGCCACGATCGACGCGGCCACCTTCAACTTCAACGTGCCGGAATCGAGCTTGCCCAGCCAACCGAGCTTCTCGCCGCTGTCGCCGATGTCCAGCCGCGAGACGAAGTTCTCGTAGCCCGACAACATCACCATCACGATTAAACTGCTGACCAGCACCATGTCGATGAGCCCGAGCACGGCGAGCACCATGTCGGCCTCGCTGATCTCCACGATGTGCCCCAGCAGGTGGAAGCTCTCCTGAAAAAACTTCACCGTGAGAGCGATCATCGCCAGCGACAACGCAAGATAGACCGGCGCCAGCAACCAGCGGCTCGCAAACAGCGCCCGCTCGATCGTTCGTTCCAACATTCGACGACAACTCCGCAGTTCGAAGGACGGCGGATTGTAGCGAACAGGTTGCTACGGTTGCCCTGTCTCTTTTTTGCGCAACCGTTCCAACGCGGCCTGAATGTCCAGTCCTGGGTACGACTTGCGCAAGCCTTCGATCTCCCGCTCGGCGCTTTTGTCCTGTCCTTCGGACTGCAGCTTTACGATCTTGCGCAACCACTCATCGAGCTTGGCATCGTCGGGCGCCGCCGTGGTCATTCGCGCTGTTTCGGGCCTGGCCGGAGCGGCCATCGGGGGAGCGATCGGCCGCACGCTGGTAGTCGACGTGATGGCGGTTGCCGGTGGCGCAGCCGCTGCTATCCCCTCCAACTCGCGCTTCAGCTCCGCCTGACTCTGCGCCTGCTGAGCCGCCAGTGCGCCGCTCTCCGCATCGGCAGTCAGCTCGGCGGCGGCACTCGCGGCCACGGAATCCCGGCTCGCGGCGGTCACTGCCCTCGGCGCATCCTGCAACACTTGCTCGCGGCGTCGCTCCGCCACCTCGACACTCTGCGCAGCCTTGGAGCTCGCCTGAACGTCGCGTTCGGGCGCCGTGACTGGCTTTGCTTCATCCGCTCGTAACGCAGTTGCCTCGGGCGTGCTGGCTAATTCCGCAGGTGCGAGCGATTCCGCGGCTGGTGCAGGCGCAGCGGGTGGGCCCTGCAAAGAATGCGAAACGACTGCCTCCTTGCGTGCCGCCGGATCGAGCAGGATCGCAACGACCACCAACACCGATGCAGCCAACGCAATCGGTGCGGACCATCGAACCCACGCCGGCTTGCGACGTTGCGCGAGCGCCGTTTCGGCGAGCTGCAGCACTCGTGCGTCCAGAGTTGCAGGCGCGTCCTCATCCGGCAACGCGCGATAGGCACGGCGCACCTCATCGTCGCTCACCTCCGGCTGAAGCTCAGGGCGTTCGTTCATGACACAGCCTCCGTCACGCGGAAGCCTCGGAGCGCCGCACGCAGCTTGTTCACCGCGTATCGCAAGCGACTTTTCGCAGTCTCCATGTTGACGTTCGTGATTCGACCGATGTCATCCAAACTCAACCCGCCTTCTTCATAGAGGAGGAACACATCGCGCTGCTCGGCGGGCAGCGTCTCTAGCGCCGCCCGAAATGCCGACTGCACCTGCGAGTCAGCCGCAAGCGCATCGGGGCGCAACCCTTCCGCATCCGGCAACGCTGCAATGGTTTCCTCCTCACTGTCCTCGGTGGCATGTCTGCCCGCGCGACGGAAGTGATCGATGCAGGCGTTGTGTGCGATGCGAAACAAGAACGTGTTGAACTGCGCGCGCACTTCGTAGCGTTCGCGACTCGCGATCAGCTTGCTCCACACTTCCTGGAACAAATCGTTGGCGACATCCGTGTCGTGGCACATCCGCTTCAAGTAGCGGTAGAGCGGACCCTTATAGCGGGCGTACAGCTGCTCGAACGCGGCGAGCTCGCCCGCCGCGTACCGCTGCATCAGTTCGCCATCGCTGCCGTCCATGGGCGCAAGCGTAGCACCTGTGTTCTCAGCCGCTGCGCTGGCTAACGAGCTTTGCATTGCGCGTGTCCTCAGTGCGAGCGCTCCTCGCCGGCCACTCGCTCCTCTGGCGGGCTTTGCACACTCGCCTGCAGCGTCCTTGCCAGCTCGACCATCGACACGAACTCGCGACGGTAGCCCTCCTTGTCGTTCGCAAGCCCGGCACGAGCGAGCTGCAGCACGTCGTCGCAGTCGAAATGGCTCAAGTACTTGCCGCCACGTAGCCACTGACCGAAGCCTGCCACGCTCGCCGCAAACTTGAAGTCGGTGGATGCACGCTCAGCGGCGACGGCATCGCGCGCGTGGATCGGACGCTCGATGAGCTGACTCTTGTCCGCGTCGGGCTGCTTGTAGCGCAGGCGCAGCCATGCCAACTCCCCGCTGTTTGCCTTGGGTATCGGCGTGCTGGAGTAGCGCAACGGCTCGATGCGCCCCACCCTATCCGTAGGGATGACCTCATAGAGCGCGGTCACCCGATGACCGGCACCGATCTCACCCGCATCGACTTGATCGTTGTTGAAGTCCTCACGGGCCAGCATGCGGTTTTCGTAGCCGATGAGCCGATACTCGCGCACCGCGGCTGGATTGAATTCGATCTGGATCTTTACATCCTTCGCCACCGTGACGAGTGTCGAGGACAACTCGGTCACCAATACCTTGCGCGCCTCGCTCAACGTGTCGACGTATGCGTAATTACCGTTACCCGCATCGGCCAATCGCTCGAGCAGCTGATCGTTGTAGTTGCCTGTGCCGAAGCCCAAGGTCGTGAGCGCCACACCGCTCTTGCGTTCGCGTTCGGCGAGATCGATCAGCCCTTCGAAATCCACTTTGCCGACGTTGAAGTCGCCATCGGTCGCGAGGATGACGCGATTGATGCCGTCTTTACGGAAGTTCGCTCGAGCAAGCTCGTATGCGCGCTCGATGCCCTCACCGCCATTCGTGGAACCGCCCGCTTCCAGTTTCGCGAGCGCCTCACGGATCTTGTACTTCTGATCGCCGGGCGTGGGCTCGAGCACGACGCCGGAGCTGCCGGCATAGACGACCATCGCCACGCGATCGCGTGCGCTCAGCTGCTCTGTCAACAGGCGGAACGCGTTCTTCAGCAGCGGCAGCTTGTCCGGCGATTGCATCGAGCCCGACACATCGATGAGGAACACGAGATTCGCCGGCGGCCGCTCGCTCGCCGGCATCTCGTACGCCTTGATGGCGACCCGTAACAACTGCGCGTTCGCGTTCCACGGCGCTGGTGCGAGTTCAGCGTTCACGGCGAACGGCTGCTCGCGCGATGTCGGCGCGGGATAGTCGTAATCGAAATAGTTCAGCATCTCCTCCACGCGCACAGCATCTTGCGGCGGCAGTTGTCCGGCGTTGAGGAAGCGGCGCACATTCGCATAGGCGCCTGTATCGACATCGATCGAGAACGTGGAGACTGGATCTTCTGCGACGAGGTGAACGGGATTGTCTTGCGAGTGTTGATAACGCTCGGTGTTGACGACCGACGGCACTCCCGGCCATGGTGCGACTGAAGTCGTCGAGGTGATCGCCGTGGCAGGCGCAGACATGAGGGTGTCGGCGACTGCACCGACCGGCATCGGCACTTGTCGCGAGCTCTTCTCGCCGCGGCGCGCGGCCTCGGCAATGTTCTCGCGTGTCTGCGCTCGCAGGCGCTCCTCGGATGGGGTGTCCACGGGTGCAGAACTTGGGGGCGGCGCGACGGGGTTGGTTTCTGGCTCCGCAGCCGGCTGAGCCGCGACAGGTCCAGGCTCCACTCGCGCTGCTGGCGGCGGTGCCTCCTTGACCGCGCAGCCCGACAGGCAACTCAACACTGCCAGCGCAACCACCGTTCCTCGCACCGCACGCATCGCTCATCTCCGCCGCGAACGCACCTCGCGTTCGGAAGGTATGAACGACGGACGTCGTCGAGTCGGGTTAACCGGAATGGCACTGACTTAAGCCTCTACAGATGACCATGCAGGCGTATCTGTCGACGGGCCTGAGAGCGAGGCACTTTCAGCCACGGATAAGGTTTGGGTCTTCGCTTGCGCGCTCGTGGCTCCAGCCGCGCTGGCCGCTGGCCCACTTTGATCTGAGCGATGAGCTCGAACAACAGGTCCATGGAGCGAAGTTGGCCGCCGCAGGATCGGTGTGCAGTCCATTCGGTCCACAGTTGCACCGTATGCTTGAAGCTCAACTGGCGCGGATGAACGCTCGCTTCATAGGCAGCCTGCGCCATGAGCAAGCGAATCAAGTTGTAGGCGAGCAGATGAACCCACAGCTCCTTCTCGTTCATCTGCGGGGTATTGCAGCTGAGCACCTCCATGCCCAGCGTCGTCTTGATGTTTCTCAAGTCCAGCTCGACGTTCCAGCGTTCTGCGTAGAGCCTGGACAGTTCGCGCTTGCAGACAGTGCGCGGCCTGAGCAACGTGGTGACGAGGATCTGTCCATTGACCTGTGCTTCTCGCACCAAGATTTCATCGGGGAAGCACTGATACTGTTCCTGAGTCATCCATGCCGGGCAGCTCTTCGGCTTGCTCCAGCGCACGATGTGATCGCGTGCACCGAGGCGCTGACCCCGACGAAAGTCCGTGGTGCGCGCGCCATTCTGCTCGAACACTACATCCACACCCGCCGCCTGCAGGGTCGCGATCAGGAAGTAATTACAGTAAAAGGCATCAGCCAGCATCACATCGCCTGCAGCGAAGGCGGCTGCGAGGCGGCGCAACAGTCCCAGTTCACTGTTACCCTGTCCCTCAAAGGGACCCATCGCCGCATCCAGCACTGCACCACTGGACAGGCACACAATGGCAACGATGCGTGCCAGCGGAAAGCCCACGCCTTCGGCTTGGCTGCTCGGCTGCGGGAAGCAGCACTGATTCTCCGCGGTGTCCGGCATCGATATCCCGCTGCCGTCCACCAGCTTCACTGTCCGTCCGCGCCAGCGCCAGCCCTTCGGTGCTCGCGCACACAACAGCCGACCCGTCTCGCGTGTGAGTTCGATCGGCATCTCAAGCGGCAGCCGCTGTCGCGCCCGACAGTACGCTCCGGTGTTGATGCTGGTCACGCTCAAGCCCTCGATCGCACGACGTGTCGCCCAGGCGTTGACCGCCTTCTGGCAGGAATCGTCCTCGTTCAGTACCTGCATCATGAACATCGACAACGTCACCGTCGGCGGATACAGCCGCTCGCGATGTGTTGGCAGCAGCGCCTCGGTTGTCTCCAGCAGCTCTGGGCCTGTGAGCACGTTGAAGAACTCCACTACATCGCTGTGCCGAGCGCGACGATGGATGCGTTTTTGATGTTGCTGCAATTCAAACGTGACTCTACGATTCCTCAAGGCTGGCCTCGGGGTTGCTGGGGTGGATGTTTGGCGACTACATCCTATCAATCCCAGCCAGCCTTCCTCCTTTCGCTTCAATCCCTTGGCCCCAGTCAACAACGCTGCAGGGGCTTAAGTCAGTGCCATTCCCTCTAGGGCGTCGTTCGCTGGCGCGACAATGCACAGTGGCGCGCCCACATCTTG
>CBJNAT010000033.1:0-10947 GCA_966434585.1 uncultured Gammaproteobacteria bacterium
GCATTGGAACTCCGCTTGAGGAAAAAACGGCACGTCATCGAGCTCGACGCGCGTCGGAAGATCGTCAGTCAGCGTAGGTAGTGAACCTTGGCAGCCGCTCAGGACCAGGGCGGCCAAGAGCGCAAGCCACGGATGAATACCGTGGCCGCGAGCAAGCATCGGCAGTCGACGGCAGCGAGTTGCAAACGTCATCCGGCCGTCGACTGCTCGAGCGTCAGCTCACGGGAATTTCTTGAAGATGTCGATCACGCCGACGGCTTCGAGAATCAACAGGACGAGGAACACGACACCGATCACGGCAATCGCACCGGCGCCCGCCGGAGCCGATTGGATGTCAGCCGCCATGGAGCGCAGCTCTGCGTCGGTCAGTGCAGCGACGCGCGCGGACACCTCGTCCGGCTGCACGCCCAACTCGATCATCTTCGCTCGCACCTCCTCTCGTGCCAACGCTGCGTTCACCGTGGCGAGATCCGCTTCGCGCTGCGCCGATTGCAAGCTCTCGAGCGTGCCGATGATCTCCGCCTGCGCGACGAGCGGTGAGCTCAGCTGCAGGATCGAGAGGACGAGAATCGCGATGATCGAATTTCTGAAGTTCTTCTGCATAAGGCAACTCCCAATTAAAAATATTGAGCGCCGTGCTGCCAGGCAGGCGCGCTGGTCGGGAGTGTAACGGAAAGCAAAGGCCGCAAGGTTCGAGAGCGGCTGCTGGCGAGCTAGCCAGAGTTTCTGGGCTCATTCTGGCCAGCAGACCAGTAGCCAGCTGGCCAGCCGCCCTATTCAAGCGGAATCCGCGTCCACCCGTTCTCAGTCCGCCGCAATTCATAGGTTGGCCAATACCGCCGGTCGAGCTTCAACGTGATCACCTCGACCGCATCGTTCCAGGCGAGCGTACGCAGGCGTAACGAGCTGCGATCCTCGCGACCGCTGACAGCCTTCAAGAACGCATCGATGTCTGGTGTCGGCACGCCATCGACTTCGACGATGCGCCGACCGGCCCAGAGTTGATAGCGCGTGGCCGGCGAGCCATATGCAAAGTAAGCGACGAACACCCCTTCGGGCGTGACGCCGCGTTGCGCGGCGAAGGCGCGATGCGGTGCCTGCAGCACCGCGCCCGCCCATACGATGATGCGATCGACATCGCGACCGGCCAAGGCCGCCGTGGGCACATCCACAACCTGCTCGTTGCCTTCGCGCAGCAGCGTCACGCGCACCGACGGCTTTTGCACGGCACGTTCGACTTCTCGAAAGCGGTTGACCGTCTGGCCATCGATCGCAAGCACGAGGTCTCCCGAACGCAGCACTTTCGCGGCTTCGGAACCGCCGACCAGCCGACTGATGCCAAGCACTTGGCGCCGGCCCGCGCTGTGTTCCTCCAGCTTACGGATCGAGTCGTCCTCGAGCCCGAGCTGCCGGGCGCTCGCGAGCGGCACAGGTACGAACTCGGCCTCCAGCGAATACAGCGGCCGACCCTCACGCACCAATTGCAGGGTCTCGTCGAGCAATTCAGCGGGAATGCCGCGGTTTTGCTGCTGTGTCTCACGCGCATCGTCGAACGCGAAACTGGCCCAGCTCGCGAGCACTTCACCGCGTTGGTTCACGAGGATGCCGTCGTAGTCGGAAGGCCCATTCACCAGGCTCACGGTCTCCAGATTCGCGTCGCGGAATTGCAGGGTCCGAGAAGGCGGGAATACGACAGGATCGATCGACGCTACCCTGGCGGAACGCGACTGGATCTTGCCGTCACTGCGCAACCCGATGGCCCAGACCTCAGTGCCAGGCTCCAGATCGACGGTTTTCAGTACAGCCGAACGAGCCGGCGTCGAGCCGATGAGTTTCGGGTCGTAGCGCACGACGGCAAGGTTGTGTAGCGGATGAATGTATTCGACGCGCGCCGGCACTTCGATAGTGCCGGCGAAGGTCAGGCGCACATCGCCGAGCGGTACGGGCACGGTATTGCGATCTACGAGCACGTAGCCGCGCTGCGCATCTAGAATCACGCCGGTGCCGTAGTAATTGCGCTCGGTGATGCCCGACACCGAATACGGCATGTCGAAGTTCACGAGCACGAGCGAGGGCGCAACCTTGTTGATCAGCGCGTCGTTCGATTTGGCGAAAGTGGTGCTGGCGGGCGCTGGGGAATCGGCGTCCCCATCGGGCGACCACTCCGTGCACGGCCAAACCCCGCTCACATCGTCCCGCTTGCACATGCGCGCAGGGAACCAACGGCGATCCATGCGGATCACGCGCCACTGTGTCGTGCGCGGGTCGTCCACAGTGTAGTAACGCACGCGTGCATGCTGGCCATCCTTGAGCTTCACGACCTGCTGTTCGAACTGCTCGACCGTATCGACCGGCACGCCGGCGACATCCGTGATGACCGCGCCCCGCGGCACGCCGGCTGCGCCGAAGATGTAGCCCGGACTAGCGACGTACACGCCGCGCACCGGTGCGTTGACATGCCGCGCTTGCTGCCAGGACAACGTGTGGACGACGGCTTCGCCGACCTCCAGATATTGATCGGGTGTGATCTCGTAGAGGTCCTGCACGGTGAGTGTGTGCTTCAGTGGCTTGCCGCCCCGTTCGACGAGCAGCTCGATCGACTGCCCCACACCTTCGTCGAGCAACTCGGAGAGGCCGAGAAAGTCGCGAATGAGCGTGCCGTTCACGCTCACGAGAATGTCACCGGGCTCGAGCACGCCTTCGGCACTCGAACCGCGCTGCGATTCCGAGACGACGAGCAACCCTGTCTGAGCCGGAAAGTTCTTGCGCACCGTCGTTTCCGTCGCCGGACGTAGCCCCAGCCGCCGCAATTCATCGAACGGCGCGTAGCGAAACACCGTCTGCAATGTGCCGCGCGTCACTGGCTTGCCTTCCTGGATCAGCTTCAACGCTCGAACGACGCGATCAAGCGGCAGATAGAAGCTCGAAGCGGCCGCATTGCTGCCACCCGCGTTCAACGCGACCACTCGACCTTCGATGTCGAGCACGGGCGAGCCGGAAGAGCCGCCCGACGTACCCGAGGCAGCCTGGTAATAGAACGTGTTGAAGTCGTTGTACTTACCCGCGCCGTACTCGGGGGCTTCACGGTCGAGACGCGCAAGGGTGCCGGCGAGGATCGATAGTTGCTCACCAGCATCGTTGCCGACCACGCGAATCTCGCGCCCGACCTGGGCGCCCTGCGGATACAGACTCAACTGCGCAGGTTTGATGAAGCGCAGTTTCGCAGGGTCATAGCGATAGAAGCCGAAGTCGTGGACTGGATCGCGGTACACCGGATACAGCGGCACTTCTTCGCGATCCAGGAATACGGCTTGCGCGGTCACTGGACCGGGAGTCACGACGTGGCGGTTGGTCAGGATCAGCCCGCGCTGCGCATCGACGACGAAGCCCGTGGCCTGCGAGGAGCTGTTCCATTCGGTGTCGAACGCCCGGGCCATGTCGATCTGAATCGTCACCACGCCCGAGGCCACACGCTCGATGGTGCGGCTCCAACGCAGGTCTTCCAAATCGGCCGCGAAGCTGGAAGTGATGAAGAGAAGCAGCAGTAACGGCGCGCAGCGACGATTCATTCAATACCTGTAGCCGAAGGCTTCTTTGAAGCGGTCCGCGAACTCATCGCGCGTGAAGCGGTGGCTCTGCGGCCCATGCGTTTCGATCTTGATGGCGCCGATCAGCGAGCCGATCCGCGCCGTGGTTTCCCAATCCATGCCATTCATGAGCCCGAAGGCGATCCCGGCTCGATAGGCATCCCCGCAACCCGTCGGATCGTTCACTGCCCGAGCTTTCACCACAGGTACCTCGATGCGACGTCCTTTGGTGTAGATCGTCGAGCCCTCGCCCCCGCGGGTCACGATGAGAGCCTGTACGGTGCGCGCAAGTTCCTCGCAGCTGCGCTGGGTGCGTTCGCATAACAGCTGACTTTCGTAGTCGTTGACGATGACCCACGTCGCCAATTCGACGAATTTCAGCAACTCCTGCCCATTGAACATGGGCAGGCCCTGCCCCGGATCGAAGATGAAGGGAATACCTGCGGCGGCGAACTGCTCCGCGTGCTGCGTCATGCCGTCACGGCCATCGGGCGAGATGAAGCCCAACTTGAACCCGGCCTCCGCGGGTACGGCCTGCGTGTGCGAGAGATTCATCGCACCTGGATGAAAAGCCGTGATCTGGTTGTCGTCCATGTCCGTCGTGATGAAGCACTGCGCGGTGAATTCCTGCTCCGCGACCTTCACGTGGGATTGATCGATCCCATGCTGGTTCATCCAATCCCGATAGGCCCCGAAGTCGTGACCCACCACACCCATGGGCGCGCCTTCTCCACCCAGCAGTTTGAGGCTGTAGGCGACGTTCCCCGCGCAGCCGCCGAAATTGCGCCGCAGCGTCGGCACGAGGAAGGAGACACTGAGCATGTGGATCTTGTCGGGAAGGATGTGTTCCTTGAAGCGGCCGGGGAACACCATGATGTTGTCGTAGGCGAGCGATCCGCAGATGAGAGCAGGCATGGGCAGGAACCTATGTGGTGCAGCGAAAGCGGTGGAGGGCTTGGCAGTCGGCTAGTCGGCTAGTCTGCTAGCCAGAATGAGACACCCCTCTGGCTAGCAGACTAGCTGACTAGCCGACTAGCTAGCCGAACAAAACCAACCCCCACACCACCAACAGCGACGTAATCGAGAACAACACCGCCATCGAGCCCACATCCTTGGCCAGCCCTGAGAGCTCGTGCCGCTCGAGACCAATGCGGTCGACAACAGTTTCGATGCCGGTATTCAAAAGCTCGACGATGAGCACGAGGAATACGGAAGCGATGAGCAGCGCGCGCTCGATGTTGGTCTTGCCGAGGTACAGACCGAGCGGTATCAGGACGACCGCCAGGCCAACCTCCTGACGGAATGCCTCCTCGGCCTTGAATGCGCCCTTGAAGCCCTTCCACGAATTGACGAAGGACAAGACAAGGCGGTTCAGACCCGCAAGCTTGGGACGCTCCACTAACTCGGTTTCCATGCTAAATCCAGCTGCTTCGCAGCGCGCACGTCATCGAGGCGGCGCACAGGCATCGTATGCGGGGCGCCCTTCACCTTCGCCGGCTCGGTTTCCGCTTCCCGCAAGATCGCGACCATCGCATCGACGAAGGCGTCGAGATCCTGTTTGCTCTCGGTCTCGGTCGGTTCAATCAACAGGCACTCGGGCACGAGCAGCGGGAAGTAGGTCGTCGGCGCATGGAAGCCGTAATCGAGCAGTCGCTTGGCGAAGTCCATCGCGCTCACGTTCAAGTCTTTGGCCTGACGCTTCACGGTGATAATGAATTCGTGGCTGGCACGGCGCTCCGGATACGCCGGTTCGAAGCCTGCTTGCCGCAGGCGCGCGAGCAGATAGTTGGCATTGAGCGCGGAGAACTCGCCGACGCGATGCATGCCTTCGCGACCGAGCATGCGCATGTAGACGTATGCCCGCAGCAGGACCCCGGCGTTGCCCATGAAGTTCGACAGACGCCCGATCGTTTGCGGTAGATCTTTCTCTTCGAGCCAGCGGTACCGATCTGCCTGCTTGCCCACGACGGGAATCGGCATGAACGGCAGCAGCCGTTGATTCACTCCGACTGCACCTGAGCCAGGACCACCACCGCCGTGGGGCGTGGAGAAAGTCTTGTGCAGGTTCATGTGGATGACATCGAACCCCATGTCGCCCGGCCGCACCTTGCCAAGGATCGCGTTGAGGTTTGCACCGTCGTAGTAGAGCAGTCCGCCGGCCTCGTGAACGATGCGCGCGACTTCTTGGATGCGTCGTTCGAACACGCCCAGGGTGGAAGGATTGGTGAGCATGATGCCAGCCGTCTTCGGGCCGACCGCACGCTTCAGTGCATCGAGATCGATATCGCCGTTCGGCAGGGAGGGAATCTCCACCACCGAACAACCGCACATCGTGGCGGTCGCCGGATTCGTGCCGTGCGCCGCGTCCGGCACGATGATTTCCGTGCGCTCATGATCGCCGCGGGCTTCGTGATACGCGCGAATCATGGCCACCCCCGCGAACTCGCCCTGGGCACCGGCCATCGGGGTAAGCGAGACACCCTTCATACCCGTGACTTCCTTCAGCATCTCCTGCAGCTCGTACAGACAGCTCAGGAATCCCTGCCCCGCCACCGCAGGCGCGAGCGGATGGCGCGAGAGGAACTCCGGCATCATCGCGAACTGGTTACACGCGCGCGGGTTGTACTTCATCGTGCACGAACCCAGCGGGTAGAAGTGCGTGTCGATGGAGAAGTTGAGCTGCGACAGGCGCGTGAAGTGACGCACGGCCTGCAGCTCGGATACCTCCGGCAGTCGCGGCGGCTGCTTGCGTTGCAAGCCCTCCGGCACGTTCGCCTTGGCGTTTCTTGGATACTGCACCTGGGCGCTGCGGCCCGGCTGCGACTGCTCGAAAATCAGCGGTTCGCGCATAGGGAACTAAACCTTTACTTCAGCACGGACGCCAGCGCGGCCGCGTATGTCTGGATGTCGGCGCTGGTGCGGGTTTCGGTCGCACACACGAGCAACGCATTGCCGAGCTCGGGAAAGAGCGCGGAAATATCGTACCCACCTGCGATGCCCTGCTTCGCCAACGCATCGAGCACGTCGCTGACCGGCCGCGGCAACGTGAGCACCGCCTCGTGGAAGCGTGGACCTGCGAATGCGAGCTTCACGCCATTCACTTTCGTCAGCGCAGCGACGAGCTCATCCGTCCGCGCCTGCGAAGCGCCCGCGACGGCTTCGAGCCCCTGCGGGCCCAACAGGGACATGTAGATCGTCGCGGCGGTTACGAGCAGACTCTGATTCGTGCAGATGTTCGAGGTCGCCTTGCTGCGGCGGATGTGTTGTTCGCGAGCCTGCAGCGTCAATGTGAAACCTGGTTTACCGTCCAGATCGACCGTGCGGCCGATGATGCGGCCCGGCATCTGGCGCACGAACTCCATACGTGTCGTCATGAACCCGAAGTACGGCCCGCCCGAAGACAGCGGCACACCCAATGGTTGGCCTTCACCCACGGCGATGTCGGCGCCTTTCGCGCCCCACTCGCCCGGCGGCTTCAAAATCGCGAGCGAAATTGGATTCACCACGGCGATCACGAGCGCGCCATTCGCATGCGCCCAATCCGTGATCGCATCCACGTCTTCGAGTCGGCCGAAGAAGTTCGGCTGTTGCAAGACCACGGCCGTGATGTCCTGACCTTTGAACGCGTCCAACGCCGCGATACCCACGGTACCGCTGCCGCGCTCGTAGGGGACCACTTCGTACGATAGCTTCTGCCCTTTGGTGATTGCGTGCGACACGCTGACGTAGCTCGGATTCACCGTCGCGGGCACGAGCATGCGCGCGGACTTCGAGCGGCGATGTGCGCGCACCGCCATCAAGCAGCCTTCAGCAAGCGCGGATGCACCGTCGTACAACGAAGCGTTCGAGACATTCATCGCCGTCAGGCTCGACATCATCGACTGGTACTCGTAGAGCAACTGCAGCGTGCCCTGACTCGCTTCGGCTTGATACGGCGTGTACGCGCTGTAGAACTCACCGCGCGTCGCGATCGCCCACACGGCGGCTGGAATGTGATGCTCGTAGGCGCCTGCACCGATGAAGTTGATGGGCAAGCCGTCGAGGTTCGCCCGCTCACGCATGAGCCGGCCCACTTCCATCTCGGTCATGCCGACCGGAATGCCGGCCAGCGCTCTTGTGCGCAAGCTCTCCGGGATCTCCTCGAACAGCGCGTCCATCGAGGACACGCCGACGGCCCCGAGCATCGCGGCGATATCGCTCTCGGTATGCGGAATGAAAGGCATGGATTACTTCTCGTCTTCGAGCACGCGGCCGTAAGCTGCCGCATCCAGCAACTGCGACAGTTCCGCTTGGTTGCTCAGCTTCACCTTGAAGATCCAGCCCTCCCCGTACGGTTCCTGGTTGATCAACTCAGGCGTCGAGCCAAGCGCTGTGTTCGCTTCGATCACTTCGCCACTGACGGGGCTGTACACGTCAGAAGCTGCTTTCACGGATTCGACGACGGCTGCCGCCGTGCCCTTCGTGAGCTGCTTGCCGACTTCTGGCACTTCGACGAACACGAGATCGCCGAGCGCGTGCTGTGCGTGATCGGAAATGCCTACCGTGACGGTGCCATCGGCTTCGAGGCGAGCCCACTCGTGGGAATCGAGATACTTGAGATCGACCGGGATGTTGCTCATTAGAAATCCTTGATAAGGCTACGGGCGACGGGCGACGGGCGACGGCCAGAAGGGAGCCACGGTCCGCTCTGACCGTGGCCCGTGGCCCGTTGCCCGTCGCCCATCATGTTTCGATGCACGCCTTGCCGTTGCGAACGAACGGATAGGTAACGACACGAGCGGATAAAAGCTTGCCGCGTATGTCGACTTGCACGTGTGTGTCGTTGGCGGCCGATGGAATGCGCGCGAGCGCGATGGAGCGCTCCAGCGTGGGCGAGAAGGTGCCGCTCGTGATTTCGCCGTCGCCCTCCGATGTGACGACTTTCTGATGACCGCGCAGGACGCCGCGATCTTCGAGCAGCAGGCCGACGAGCTTGCGCGGCACGCCGGCGGCCTGCTGCGACACGAGTGCATCGCGGCCTATGAAATCGCGCGACTCATCCAGCACGACCGTCCACTCCAGTCCCGCTTGGAGGGGCGAGACGGACTCGTCCATGTCGTTGCCGTAGAGATTCATACCCGCTTCGAGCCGCAGCGTATCGCGTGCGCCCAATCCACATTGCGCGACGCCCGCCGCTCGCAGCTTCTGCCACCAATCCACCGCCTGATCGGCTGGCATCACGATTTCCCAACCCTGCTCGCCGGTGTAACCGGTGGAAGCGATGAACAAGGGATCGGCAGAGAGTGAGAAAAACGGCTTCAATGCCAACGCGGCTGCAGCGACATCACCCAATAGCGGCCCAACCTTCGCTGCCGCCTGGGGACCCTGGACGGCAATCATCGCGAGATCGTTGCGCGGCTGAGCGTCGATGCCGTAATGCCGCGCGTGCTGTTTGATCCAGGCGATGTCCTTCTCTCGCGTGCCGGCGTTCACGACCATGCGGAAGCGTACGTCGTCGCGGTAGTACACGATCAAATCGTCGATGACGCCGCCGCGATCGTTGAGCATGCAGCTGTACAGCGCTTTGCCGGGCTGCTTGAGCTTCGCGACGTCGTTCGCGAGCAGATAGCGCAGGAAATCGCGCACTTTCGCGCCCGCGAGATCGATGACACACATGTGCGAAACATCGAACATGCCGGCAGCGCGCCGCACAGCGTGGTGCTCTTCGATCTGCGAACCGTAATTGACGGGCATGTCCCAGCCGCCGAAATCGACGATGCGAGCGTGGGCCGCGACGTGAGTGTCGTAAAGAGGCGTTCGTAGACCCATGGCTCCGTCGCTCTGGATTGGTTGAAGACTTCACGCGATGAGCGCGCTGAAATGAGCACACTCATCGCCCCTCTGTCCTGCAACCTGAGAGATTACTCCCCTTCGGTGGGCCTTCTTAAGTGAAGACCACTCTCCAGAGTCCGTCGGGAATCCGCGCCCAGCGTGCGCTATCGGCGGATCCCAAGGCTTGCCGTTCTTTTGCCTGAGCGTTTCCGGGCGGGTTGCGCCTTCGGCGGTCGCGCATCGTAGTGAATGGCGACTCTCTCCGGACAAGCCTCGGAAGGTCGTCTCGAACGACTCTTCCTTGCGATGGGTGCGCGTATGGTAGCCGACGAGTCGGTGCCCGCATACTGCCGCGCCGATCATTTTTGTCTGGGTGCGACATGCGGCGATGTTTCCTTGCCTGCGGGATGATCCTCCTATGGTTCAGCGCCCCTGGCAGTGCTTGGGCGGACGCAACCGCTGTGCAACAACTGCACGCGCTGTTCGATCGAGCATGGGAACGCGATCTCGAGTCGAATCCCCTCACCGCGACATACGTCGGTGACAAGCGTTTCAATGACCGTTGGCCCGACTGGTCTCTCACCGGTCAAGCACAGCAGCGCCTAGAGCACCAAGCGCTGATCGCGCAGCTCGAGGGAATTCCCGCATCTGAGTTGCCCCAAGCCGAACAACTGAATCGTGAACTGTTTCGCCGCCTGTACCTGCATCGGCTGGCGCTGTACGACTTCGCGACGTACCAGCGGCCGCTCGATCAGCTCATCTACAGCAACAGCATCCAGACTTTGAGCACGTTGCCGGAGTTGCTGTCCTTCGAGAGCGAGCGCGACTATCGAGATTGGATCGCACGGCTGCGTGGTTTCGGCACAGCGGTCGATCAGGTCATTGCGGCCGCGCGCGCGGGTATCGAAGCACGCAACGTGGAACCCCGAATCGTCCTCGAGCGTGTCCTCAGCCAGGTGAAGGCGCAGCGCGTCGCGCCCGATGCCAGCGCGTTCTACGCGCCTTTTCGGCAGTTCCCTGCCTCGCTCGAGACGCGACTGCAGACTGAGCTGCGCACGGCAGGCCTCACCGCCGTGAGCGACAGGGTGATGCCTGCGCTCGAACGGCTCGAACGCTTCATCACGCGCGAGTACTTGCCAAAGAGCCGCGACACGGTGGGGATCTGGGACACGCCGCGCGGTGACGAGTACTACCGGCATTGCGTGCAATGGTTCACGACGACGGCTCTGACACCGGAGCAAGTGCATCAGATCGGTCTCGCCGAAGTTGCACGCATTCGCAAGGAGATGGATCGGGTCATGGGGGCTACCGGTTTCCAAGGCTCGTTCGCGGAATTCCTCGTCTACTTGCGCAGCGATCCACGCTTTCATTACTCCGATTCCCGGCAGCTCCTGACGGCCTACACCGTGATGGCGAAGCGTATCGATCCACTGCTCACGCAGTACTTCGGTCGTTTGCCGCGAACACCGTATGGCGTGCGCGAAATTCCGGCCGACATCGCGGCGGACACCACGACGGGGTATTACCAACCCAGCTCCGCGGATGGTCG
>CBJNAT010000034.1:0-10869 GCA_966434585.1 uncultured Gammaproteobacteria bacterium
CCTCGGAAGTGACGCGCGTGGCGCGCGAGGTGGGCACGGAAGGCAAGCTCGGTGGTCAGGCGGCGGTGCCGGGCGTGGCTGGCACGTGGAAGGACCTCACCGACAACGTCAACTCGATGGCGTCGAACCTGACCAACCAGGTGCGCAACATCGCCGACGTGACGATTGCCGTGGCCAACGGCGACCTGTCCAAGAAGATCACCGTCGACGTCCGCGGCGAAATCCTGCAGCTGAAGGAAGCCATCAACACGATGGTGGACCAGCTGCGATCGTTCGCATCCGAGGTCACGCGCGTGGCGCGTGAGGTGGGCACCGACGGCCGCCTCGGCGGTCAGGCGGTGGTGCCCGGCGTGGCCGGCACGTGGAAGGACCTCACCGACTCGGTGAACGCGATGGCGACCAACCTCACCGAGCAGGTGAGAAACATCGCCACCGTCACCACCGCCGTGGCGCGCGGCGACCTGTCGCGCAAGATCACGGTGGACGTGAAGGGCGAGATTCTCGAGCTCAAGAACACCATCAACACGATGGTGGACCAATTGAACGGCTTTGCCGCCGAAGTGACGCGTGTGGCGCGCGAAGTGGGTACCGAAGGCAAGCTCGGTGGCCAAGCGATCGTGCCGGGTGTCGCGGGTACGTGGAAAGATCTCACCGATAACGTGAATTCAATGGCCGGCAATTTGACCGGTCAGGTCCGAAACATTGCTGAGGTTGCGACTGCAATCGCCAGTGGTGACTTGTCCAGAAAGATCACCGTCGATGTGCGCGGTGAGATTCTGCAGCTGAAGGAAACCATGAACACCATGGTGGATCAGCTGCGCTCGTTCGCATCCGAAGTAACGCGCGTGGCGCGAGAAGTGGGGTCCGAAGGCAAGCTCGGCGGTCAGGCCAACGTGCCAGGTGCGGCCGGTACATGGAAGGATCTCACCGATTCGGTGAATTCGATGGCCTCGAACCTTACGGCGCAAGTACGCAACATCGCCGACGTATCGACGGCCATCGCGCGCGGCGATCTCTCGCGCAAGATCACCGTCGACGTGAAGGGCGAGATTTTGCAGCTGAAGGAAGCCATCAACACGATGGTCGATCAGCTGAATGCATTCACGGCCGAAGTGACGCGCGTGGCGCGCGAAGTCGGCACCGAAGGCAAGCTCGGCGGCCAGGCCGACGTGAAAGGCGTGTCAGGCGTGTGGAAGGATCTCACCGACAACGTCAACTCGATGGCTTCGAACCTCACCGGTCAAGTGCGCAACATCGCCGAAGTGGCGACCGCCATCGCCAACGGCGACTTGTCGCGCAAGATCACGGTGGACGTGAAAGGCGAGATCCTGGAGCTCAAGCGCACCATCAACACGATGGTGGACCAGCTGAATGCGTTCGCCGCCGAGGTGACGCGCGTGGCGCGCGAGGTCGGCACCGAAGGCAAGCTTGGCGGTCAGGCGGATGTGAAGGACGTGTCAGGTGTGTGGAAGGACCTCACCGACAACGTCAACTCCATGGCATCGAACCTCACAGGCCAAGTGCGCAACATCGCCGACGTCGCCACGGCCATCGCGCGCGGCGACTTGTCACGCAAGATCACAGTCGACGTGCGCGGCGAAATTTTGCAGCTGAAGGAAACCATGAACACCATGGTAGACCAGCTGAACGCGTTCGCTGCGGAGGTGACGCGTGTGGCACGCGAAGTCGGCACCGAAGGCAAGCTCGGCGGCCAAGCGATCGTGCCGGGCGTGGGTGGCACTTGGAAGGATCTCACGGACAACGTCAATTCGATGGCCTCGAACCTGACTGGTCAGGTTCGCAACATCGCCGAAGTGTCGACAGCCATCGCGCGTGGCGACTTGTCGCGCAAGATCACCGTGGACGTGAAAGGCGAGATTCTGCAGCTCAAGGAAACCATCAACACGATGGTGGACCAGCTGAACGGTTTCGCCGCCGAAGTGACGCGCGTCGCTCGCGAGGTAGGCACCGAGGGCAAGCTCGGCGGACAAGCTGTGGTGCCAGGAGTCGCCGGTACGTGGAAGGATCTCACCGACAACGTGAACGTGATGGCGAACAACCTCACCTCGCAGGTGCGCGGTATCGTGAAGGTGGTGACGGCCGTGGCGAACGGCGATCTGCGTCAGCGTCTCACGGTGGAATCGAAGGGCGAGGTGGCGGCGCTTGCCGACACGATCAACTCGATGACGGACACGCTCGCGATCTTCGCCGATCAAGTGACGACCGTTGCGCGTGAGGTCGGCGTGGAAGGCCGACTGGGCGGTCAGGCGTATGTGCCAGGTGCTGCCGGTACATGGAAAGATCTCACCGGCAACGTCAACCTGCTCGCGGCCAATCTCACGACGCAGGTGCGCGCGATCGCCGAAGTGGCCACCGCAGTCACGAAGGGCGACCTCACGCGATCGATTCAGGTCGAAGCCCGCGGCGAAGTCTCCGAGTTGAAGGACAACATCAACGCGATGATCGGCAACCTGCGCGCGACGACGGATCGCAACACCGAGCAAGACTGGCTGAAGACGAACCTCGCGAAATTCAGCCGCATGATGCAAGGTCAGCGCGATCTCGTGACGGTGGGGCAAATGCTGCTCGCGGAACTGGCGCCGCTCGTCAATGCCCAGCAAGGCATCATGTATGTCGTCGAGGGCGCCATCGACGAGCAGCCGCATCTCAAGCAGCTGGCGAGCTATGCCGACACGCGAGTAGGCGAGCAGCGGCGCTACGGGTTGCGCGAGGGCCTCGTCGGCCAGTGCGCCGCCGATGGCCGCCGCATTCTGATCAACGAGATCGAAGAGGACGCCTTCAACGTCCACAGCGGCCTCATGAGCACTCGGCCGAAGAATCTCATCGCGCTGCCGGTGCTGTACGAAGGGCAGGTGAAAGCTGTTATCGAATTGGCGTCGGTGCATGAGTTCACGGCCTCGCACCTCGCGTTCCTCGAGCAACTCACCAGCTCCATCGGCGTCGTGCTGAACACCATCGAAACGACGATGCGCACGGAAGGCCTGCTGACGCAGTCGCAGCAGCTCACGAACGAGCTGCAGGCGCAGCAGAGAGAGCTGCAGCAGACCAACGAGGAGCTGGCCAACAAGGCGCGGCTGCTCGCCGAACAAAACGCGGAAGTGGAACGCAAGAATCAGGAAATCGAGCTGGCTCGCCGCGCGCTGGAAGAGAAGGCGTCCGAGCTGGCTCTCACCTCACGCTACAAGTCCGAGTTCCTCGCGAACATGTCGCACGAGCTGCGGACGCCGCTCAACAGCATTCTCATCCTTGGCCAGCAACTCGCCGAGAATCCAGAGAGCAATCTCTCGCCGCGGCAGGTCGAATTCGCAAAGACCATTCATGGCGCCGGCACCGATCTGCTCAATCTCATCAGCGACATTCTCGACCTGTCGAAGATCGAGTCCGGCACAGTGACGGTGGAATCCGAAGAGCTGCTGTTCTCGCATCTGAGAGAAACCATCGAGCGCAATTTCCGACACGAGGCCGAAGCGCGCAAGCTCAGCTTCACAGCGGATCTGGATCCGCGTTTGGGACGCACGATCACCACCGACTCGAAGCGTCTGATGCAGGTGCTGAAGAACCTGTTGTCGAATGCGTTCAAGTTCACAGCGCATGGCGGCGTGCGACTGCATGTCGGCTTGGCGAGCGGCGGTTTCACCTCCGATCATCCGGTGTTGAGTCAGGTGCCCACCGTGGTGGAGTTCTCGGTCACCGACACCGGCATCGGCATCGCGCCCGAGAAGCAGCGTTTGATCTTCGAAGCGTTCCAACAGGCCGATGCCGGCACGGCACGCAAGTACGGCGGCACGGGCTTAGGTCTCGCCATCAGCCGCGAGCTCGCGCATCTGCTTGGGGGCGAGATTCGGCTCACGAGCACCCCGGGCGCGGGCAGCACGTTTACGCTGTATCTGCCGCTGACGTATGTCGGGCCTGCGTATAACCGTGGGC
This sequence comes from uncultured Gammaproteobacteria bacterium, assembly GCA_966434585.1. GTDB lineage: Bacteria > Pseudomonadota > Gammaproteobacteria > Steroidobacterales > Steroidobacteraceae > DATELY01. The sequence continues at coordinate 3,949 of CBJNAT010000034.1, forward strand.
CGGTCGAGTCGCCACCGCCGACTGAAGCCAAGCCTGCGTTGCCGTTTCCGGTGATGAACCTGCCGGCTTCACGTGCAGAGGAGCTGCTGGACGATCGCGAAACGCTACAGCCCGACGATCGTGTGCTGCTCATCGTGGAGGACGACCCGCACTACGGCCGCGTGCTGCTCAACCTGGCACGCGATCACGGCTTCAAGGCCCTTGTCGCCAAGACGGGCGCCGAGGCGCTGCTGCTCGCGCGCAAGCATCGACCGGTCGCGATTTCGCTCGATGTGTTCCTGCCCGACATGCTCGGCTGGACGGTGCTCAACCAGCTCAAGCAGGATCCGGCGACGCGGCACATCCCCGTGCAGATTCTCACGGTGGAAGAAGAGCGTCAGTACGGTCTGGAGCGCGGCGCGTTCTCCTTCATGAACAAGCCTGTGACGACCGATGGGCTCGATGAAGCGCTGGAACGCATCAAGCGCTTCTCTGCGCCTCGGTCGCGCAAGCTGCTAGTGGTCGAAGACGATCCGGCGGAACAGATGAGCATTGCCGAACTGATTGGCCACGAGGATGTGGAGATCCGTGCGGCCACGACCGGCGCCGAAGCGCTGAGTGCGATGCGCGAAGATGACTTCGACTGTGTCGTGCTCGACTTGAAGCTGCCCGACATCTCCGGTTTCGATCTCCTCACCGAAGTGCAGATGGACCCGCAGCTGCGTGAAACGCCGATCGTCGTGTTCACCGGCCGAGAGCTGACGGAAGCGGAGGAAACCGAGCTGCGCAAGAAGGCCAAGAGCATCGTGCTGAAGGGCGTGCAGTCGCCTGAGCGGCTGCTCGATGAAACCGCCCTCTTCCTGCATCGCGTGATCACAGACTTGCCGCCTGCGAAGCAGCGGATGATCGAGACGCTGCACCAGTCCGATGAGCCGCTGCGCGGTCGCAAGGTGCTCGTGGTCGATGACGACATTCGCAACATCTTTGCGCTCAACAGCCTGTTGGAGCGCCACCAGATGCACGTCATCAGCGCCACGAACGGGCAGGACGCGATCGATCTGATCGAGAAGACCGATGACCTCGCGCTCGTACTGATGGACGTGATGATGCCGGAGATGGATGGCTACGAAACGATGCGACGTATTCGCGCCAACGCGAACTTCCGCATGCTGCCCATCATCGCGCTGACGGCGAAGGCCATGAAGGGCGACCGCGAGAAGTGTCTGGAGGCGGGGGCATCGGACTACGTGGCCAAGCCGGTCAATACCGATCAGCTGTTGTCGTTGGTGCGGATGTGGCTGCACAGATAGTCGGCTAGTCAACGAGTCTGCTAGTCGGCTAGCCAGAGGAATACATCGATGTACGAATCGAACGGTCTAGGGTCCTGTTTCATTCTGGCTAGCCGACTAGCCGACTAGCCGACTAGCGAGCCGCGAATGAGCCCCGCCGCCGCCAAAGAGCGCGTCAACATTCTACTGGTCGACGACCAGCCGGCGCGGCTGCTCTCGTACGAATCCATTCTCGGCGCGCTCGATCAGAACCTGGTCAAGGCTCGCTCTGGCCTGGAAGCGCTCGAACAGCTGATGAAGAGCGAGTTCGCCGTCGTGTTGCTCGATGTCAGCATGCCCGGCATGGACGGGTTCGAGACGGCAGAGATGATTCACGATCATCCACGTTACGAACGCACGCCGATCATCTTCGTGACCGGCGTGCACATGTCCGAGCTCGATCGGCTGAAGGGCTACAAAGCAGGTGCCGTCGATTACGTCTCCATCCCCGTGGTGCCCGAGATCTTGCGCAGCAAGGTCGCCGTGCTCGTCGAGCTGCATTGCCAGCGACGCGAGCTCGAGAAGTTGAATCGCAGTCTGGCCGAGGCGAACACCCGTCTCGAACAGGCCAACACGACGTTGCAAGCGGAGAAGACCCGTGAGCTCGAGCAGTTGAATCGCCATCTGCAGAGCGCAAACCAGGAGCTCGCGCAGAGCAACTTCATGCTGGAAGCGGAGATCGCCGAGCGAGTGCGCGTCGAGAAGGCGATGAAGGAGGCGGACCGCCACAAGGACGAGTTCCTCGCGATGCTCGCGCACGAACTGCGCAATCCACTCGCGCCGATTCGCAATGCCGTGCAGATCATGCGACACGTGCCGTTCGACAATCCTCGACTGGAATGGGCTCGCGATGTCATCGATCGGCAGCTGCTGCATCTCACGCGGCTCGTCGATGACTTGCTCGATGTCTCGCGGATCACCCGCGGCACGATCAACTTGAGCAAGGAGCGGATCTTGCTCGGTAATCTGATCGCGCGTGCAATCGAGGCCGTGCAGCCCATGGTAGCGGAGTTTCGGCACGAGCTCGTCGTCGATTGCGAGGATGAGTCCCTACTGCTCGATGGCGATCTCACGCGTCTCACGCAGGTCATTGGCAATCTCCTCGCGAACGCAGCCAAGTACACGAATCCCGGCGGTCGCATCGAGTTGAGCGCGCGCCATCGCGCCGGGACCGTCGAGATTCGCATCAAGGACAACGGCATCGGCATCCCGCCAGAAGCAGTTCCGAAGCTTTTCAGTTTGTTCTCGCAACTGAATCGCGGCACGGAGCGCACGCAATCGGGTTTAGGGATAGGGCTCGCGCTCGTCCGCAAGCTTGTCGAGATGCACGATGGCGAAGTGCTCGTGTTCAGCGACGGCGTGGATCGCGGCAGCGAGTTCACGGTGCGGCTGCCGTCGTTGAGCGATGCACTGCCGCTGTCGACGGCGGAGGCACGGCCAGCGACAGCCATGGGCGGAGCGCCTCGGCGGATTCTGATTGCGGATGACAACCCCGATGCGCTCGAAAGCTTGGCGATGTTGCTCGAATGCGGTGGCCACGAGGTCTGCAAAGCGGCCGATGGTGTGCAGGCTGTAGAGCTGGCGAGCTCGCGCCAGCCGGAGCTCGCCTTGCTCGACATTGGCATGCCAGCGCTGGACGGCTACGAAGTGGCACGTCGTATCCGCGCGGAGCCGTGGGGCCGCGAGATGGTGTTGGTGGCGTTGAGCGGCTGGGGTCAAAGCGAAGATCTGCGCCGCTCGACCGAGGCCGGTTTCGACCTGCATCTCGTGAAGCCGCTCAATATGGAAGCGCTCGCGGATGTGTTTGGGCGCGTCTCGGGTGGGCTACGGTCTACGGGCTACGGGCTACGGCCAGAGAAACAGTCCGAGTCTGACCGTCACCCGTAGCCCGTTGCCCGTCGTCCTCGCTCATGGTCCTGCGATAACCCAGATGCGCGATGTCCGGCGGGAAGAACATTGCCCAGTTCCACTCGAGGAACAGACGCGTCTTACGCGAGAACGTCGGCACCTTGAGCAGATAGACGCCGCGCCACAGGAGCCACGCGATGAAGCCGGAGATCTTCACGCCCAGCATTTCCGCGACGGCCTTGTTATGGCCGACGGTGGCGAGCTGACCCAGCGCTTTGAACGAGAACGGCTGAGTGGGCGCACCTCGTAGCTTCGCGAGGATGTTTCGCGCGAGCTGCGTTGCCTGTCGCTCTGCGAACTGCGCAGTTGGCGGCGAGACCTTCCCGTCCAGCGCGTTGGGCACCGCTGCGCAATCGCCGAGCGCCCACACGCCCTCGAACTGTGGCACCGACATGTCTGCATTCACGCGCAAGCGGCCACGCTCCTTCGGCAGCGACGATTGCGCGATGAGTGAGTTGGGCGCGGTACCGATCGTGCAGATCACGGTACCCGCTTCGATATGCATGCCATCGCCGAGCGTCACACCGCGATCGTCGATCTTCACAGCACGCGCCATCAGTCGCACATCCAACCCATCGGCGCGCAACTGTTTGCAGGCGAAGTCGCCGAGACTGGCGGACAACTCCGGCAGCAATCGTTCTTGGCCGTGCAACAGCACGACGTTGAGGTCCTCTGCGCGAATGTTCGGGTAATAGCGCAAGCTCGCGCGCAGAAAGTCGACGAGCTCGCCCGCGGTTTCGACGCCCGTGAAGCCGCCGCCGATGACGACGAAGCTCGTGAGCCAACGACGCTTGTCGCGGTCGGGTTCGAGCTCCGCTTGCTCGAGGCGAGCGATGATCCGATTGCGCAGGAAGAGCGCGTCGCCCAACGTCTTCAGGGGCAACGCATGCTCGGCCATGCCGGGCACGAGGTTCACGCTCGCATTCACGCCGCACGCAAGCACGAGCTGGTCAAAGTGCAGCACGCCCGTGCTATCGCCCGTGTAATAAATGAGGCGAGCGTCGTAATCGATGTGCATCACACGCGCCATGCACACGTGGTGCGCCTCGATCATCTGCCGATGTGGCGCGATCACGTGACCCGGCAGGATCGATGCACCGACCACCTCCGGCAGCAGCGGATTGAAGGTGATGAAGTTCTCCTGACTGATCAACGTGAGATGCCAGTCGTGCGGCAGACGGTTCTGCAGTGACTTCGCAAGCTTCATCCCGGCAAAACCGCCGCCGATGATGACCAGGTGTTTGTGGGAGTGGGACATGGGGGAACTCCTTGGTAATACAGCTAGTCGGCTAGTCAGCTAGTCGGCTAGCCAGAGGTGCTCTGAGTCTGGCTAGCGGACTAGCCGACTAGCGAGCTAGCCGACTGTCCAGCAACATCGCCGCATGCCCATCCGGATCGCGGACCAGTAGTCCTGTTGTGCCCTCGATCGGCACCGGGCCAGGCGATACGTACGGGTAGCGGCCGCGACGCACGACGAGGTCCGCGGCACTCACATCCGCACTCATGTTCACCTGCCAATGCCAGTCGTCGTTGCTACGCGTGTCCTCTGGGATGGGACGGCCATTGCGTGGCGCGAGATACTCGAGCAGTTCGACGCCGGGGCCTCGTTCGGCATGGAGCGTCGTGATCCGCAGTCGCGCACCAAACACGTTGTTGAGATGCTCCTGCTCGACGCCGTAGTTCTCGCTGCCACCGACAACGCGTAAGCCGAGCGTGTCGCGGTAGTACGCAAGACTCGCATCGGTATCGGCAACGACGATGGCGGTGTGATCGATGCCGAGGAAGAGACGATCCTTGCGTTGCCACTTCGCAGCGCCTTTGCCCGGCGGGAACTGCAGGATCTCGAGCGTGTTGCCGTCCGGATCCTTGAAGTAGAAAGCCTCGATGCCGCCGGCGTTCGGATTCCAAGCAGGCAACGTCTGCGGTCCGCTCGATGCGTGTTGCACGCGGTGTTGACGCAGCAGTGCATACGCGCGGTCCATGTCGGAGACGATGATTGCGACGTGCTGGAACCAGCGATCGTTGCTGCGCGAGTCGGCGGGTTCTGGACGGCCGCGCGGGGCGAGAAACTCCATCAGCTCGATCGCTTCGTCGCCGAGCTTCAGCCGTACGGTGTGCAAGCGCATGCCGAACACGCCGTACAGGCGCTCGTGATCGGTATCGGCCACTTCGGACTCGCCGGTCTTCTCGAAGCCCAACACCTTCGTATAGAAACTCACCGCACGCTCCATGTCATTGACGGTGATGCCGATGGAATCGACGCTCGCCACAGGCGCGGCAAGCGTGCGGACACACGCGAGCAGCATCAGGCTGGCGATGAGACAGCGGATGCCGACGAGGCTTCGGGTTGTGCAGGTCATCGATTGCATGTCACACCGCCAGTACTTCGTCGTGTTGTCGAACAGCGCCGATGCGGCTCGCCAGCAGCTCTGCCACTCGCAGCCCCCACGCATAGATCGTGAGCGACGGATTCACGCGACTCGAACGCGGCAGCACGCTGCCATCGACCACGTACAGTCCTTGCAGGCCATGGACGCGCCCCTCTCGATCCACGACCGAATCGGTCGCGTCATGACCGGCGATCAATGTGCCGCACGCATGCGCCGTCCCTGCGACACCGATGCGTTGCGAGAAAGCCGTCATGCCGATGCGCGCGAGCGACCACCGGAAACGGCGAATCAATTGCAGGTGCTCCATGAGTGCCGTGGGCATCCTTCGAGGTTCGTAGTCGAGCAGCGGCAAGGCGCTGTTCGCGCCGTCGCAGACGCGGTTATCAGGATGCGAGCTGTCCTCCGTTTGCAGGAAGAAGCCATAAGCGCGTTCGCCCACTTCGCGTGCGACGGCACGTGGCACGAGTTTCGGAATCAACGTGCCGATGAGCTGCCCATCGAAACCGAGCGGCTGGATGCTGCTGTGGGGCAGTTGCGCATTCAGTAGCAGCGTCGTCTTGCGGATGAGATCCATTTTGCGGCTTGGCGAGACGGCAATCACCGCAGTCAGTAAATGCAGCTTGAGGTTGCGGCCGACGAGCTCCGCCATGGGCAGATTACCGAGGTGCTGCGTGCGCAGGTAGCGCTGCAACAGCCGAGGCGAGTGCAGTGCACCGGCCGCCAGCAACACGTGATCGGCCTCCAGCATGCGTCCATCTTCAAGCCGCACGCCGCGCACGCGCTGTCGATCCGCTTCACTGGGGACTAGCGCATCGACAGCACGGCCCGTCAGCACGGTGACGTTCGGTAGCTCCTGCACACGCGAGAGCAGTCGCGTCTCGGCGTCGCTCTTCAGGTTTTCGACGGAAGCAAAGCCATCGAAGCGCATGGCTTCCATCGGATGCCGCTGAATGTCGGCACTGAGTCCCAACGGCAACGGCGCGCTCTGCCAAGCTTGATTGGTGCGAGCGAGCGCATTCACGATCTGCGTCAATGCGGGTTCGGATGCGAACGTGCGCACATCGAGCAGCGCCTCGGCTTCGTCGTAGTAAGGCGCGAGCTCATCGTGCGAGATGGGCCAGCCGCGACAGCCGTGGGCCTCATCGGCCTCGAACTCATGCCGCCCATAACGCAACAGCGCCGCGCCATACCATTTCGTCTTGCCGCCGAAGTTGAAGTACTCCTCCGGAGCGAACGTGCGTCCTGCGCCGTCCTGCCACTGTTCCTTGCTCTTGAAGCGCGCGGAATGTACGACGGCATCGAAGTCGAGCGTGCTG
>CBJNAT010000035.1:0-10739 GCA_966434585.1 uncultured Gammaproteobacteria bacterium
ACGTCACCGATCCCAAGACCAGGCCGCCACCGAGCACGCGGTCGAGCTCGCTCATACCCGTGGCGATACGGGGATCATCCCGTTCGGCCACATCTGCCAGCGTCTGCACGGCGCTGCTTGGCGCGAGCGCAGTTTTGGAGGGTGCGCTCCGGGCGATCGTGAGTGCCTTTAGGGAGTTCCATGCATTGCAGCTAGGGCATTGCCCCTGCCACTTGAGCGCTTCCTCGCCACACTCGTCGCACACGTAGACGGTGCGCGTCTTCGCCATAGGGAACCTCCATTGCAAGGGCACAGTGTCGACTTGTTCGCATTCCCGGAGGTTCGCTTCGCGCTGTGAAACACGCCCAAAAAGCGCCCCATTATGTTCGTCTATACTCGCGCCGGTTTTGATACCGGACTTTCTAGTGGCATCTTCCAGCGCTCGCACATACTGGCTCATCGGCCTCACGGCTGCGGTCGTATTTGCACTCGGACAGCTGGTACCCGGTCTGCGCACGCGACTGGAAACAATACCTTACGATCGTATGGCGCGGGCGATCAGCGCGACTGCGCCGGAGAGTCGTGTGGTGCTCGTGCACGTGGATGCACCGAGCATCGAACGTCTCGGCGATCCACCGTGGCCTGCGGACGTGCACGCGACACTGATCAATCGGCTGCATGCGGCGGGTGCCCGTGTGATCGGCTTCACACAGGCCACCACGCCCACGAGCAGCGATCGCGAACGCATGCGGGCGGCGCTACGGCTGATCGAGTCAGCAGATGTCAATTCGAACGATGAGCGCCAGCGACTCCGGGCACTGCTTGCCGAGTCCAACGCGGGGGCTGGGGACATGGGCACGCTGGCGCGCGCGATGCGCAACAGCGGTCGAGTCGTCATACCCTTGACGCTCACGCACACGGACGATGGCACCGGCAGCGACCTCGTACCAGGCGATGCACGCATCATCGTGAACAGTGATTTGCTGCATGCAGCCCGTCAGTTTCAATCGATCGAAGCACCACCGGATGTGTTGCTGAAGTCCGCTGCAGCAGCCGGCCATGCAGGCGTCATAGCAGACGTCGATGGCATCGTGCGCCGCGACTACACAGCGGTCCGTGTCGGCACTGTACTCGTGCCGTCGCTCGCCACGGCAATCGCGGCGACCGCACTGCAAGTACCTCTCGACAAGATTCGGTTTACCGATCAGCGAGCGTTGCGACTCGGAACGTACTCCTTCCCGCTCGAACCACAGTTCGCGAGCCTGCTTCATCCGCTGCGGGCAGCGAACGTCACCACGTTGAGCTATCAGCAAGTGCTCGAGAGTGACCAAAGCACCATCGAGGCCGTGCGCGATGCGGTCGTCATCGTGCAGCCCACGAGCGCGGCGAGTGCCTCGAGCGTAATCACCTCCTTGGGATGACAAGATCAAGCATTGGCCCTGGCCGCGGCGGCCGTGAGCCTCATCGACGGGGTCGCCTTCAGGCACACGCTGGCGAGCTCGGTCGTGGAATGGTGCGCGACGCTCGCCCTCCTCCTACTCGCACTGTTCGTCCTGCCCCGGTCCAGCACGGGCAAAGCGATCACGGTCGCAGTGCTGGCGATAGCCACTTTGTTGGCGGCCGAGTTCATCGCATTGGGCACGACCGGGCTTTGGCTGCAGTTCGTGTTGCCAGCGCTCGCGTTTGCCGCTGCACTGATCGCCCTCGTGGCGAACAGCTCGGTGGCCACGGCCAAACAGCGCGGGGGCGAGGATGCTGCAGGTTTGCGCACGCTGGGCCAGACGTTTCACCGTCAAGGGCAGCTAGACCTAGCCTTCGAAACCTTGCGGCGCTGTCCCATGGATGCCGCGACGATGGAGCTGCTCTATGCGCTCGGATCGGATTACGAGCGTCGTCATCAATACCCCAAAGCGCTGGCCGTGTACTCGTACATGGGCACGCACGATGCAGGCTACCGCGATCTGCGCGCGCGCCGCGCGCAAGTGATTCGACGTGGTACCGAACATCAGAAGCAGCTTGCGCCGCAGAAAGTCGATGGCCCAGCCGCGGCTCACGAGCCCTCGCCCCTGGATCCCGCAACGGCCACCTGGCCACCCGTTCCGCCGCGCAGTGCCCCGCGTCCGGCCACCAAGCGCATGCTAGGACGGTATGAAATCGAGCGCGAGCTCGGCAAGGGCGCGATGGGTGTCGTCTATCTCGGGCGCGATCCAAAGATCAATCGCGTGGTGGCAATCAAGGCCATCCCGCTCGCAGAGGAGTTCGCAGAAGAGGATCTCGCGGAGGCACGGGCACGTTTTTTCCGTGAAGCCGAAATGGCGGGCCGGTTGAACCATCCGGCCATCGTCACGGTTTATGACGCGGGTGAAGACCAAGGCCTTGCCTACATCGCGATGGAATACCTGCGTGGCCAACACTTGAGCCACTTCGCGGAGCCGGCGCACTTGCTACCGCCCAAAACCGTGATGATGCTCGCGGCTCGCGTCGCGGATGCACTCCACTATGCGCACCGGCAAAACGTGGTTCATAGGGATATAAAACCCGCTAACATAATGTTCAATCCGGAGGCCGATGAGCTGAAAATCACGGACTTCGGGATTGCTCGCCTGACGGATGCCAGCCGCACCAAGACGGGAATCGTTCTGGGAACGCCATCGTTCATGTCACCCGAGCAGTTGGAGGGACGGAGTCTCGATGGCCGCTCCGACCTCTTCGCGCTCGGAGTGAGCTTGTACCAATTGCTGACAGGTCAGTTGCCGTTCCGCGCCGATTCGATGCCGCGACTGATGCAGAAGATAGCGAACGAACCGCACAGCCCGATCAATCTCGTGCGACCCGATCTGCCGCCGTGCATTGTGAGTATCGTGGACAAAGTGCTCGCCAAGGCACCCGAGGAGCGCTTCGAGACCGGCGCCGCGTTGGCAGCCGCGTTGCGCTCCTGCGCTCAGAGTGAGGATGTGAAGTGGTGATGCTGTCCAACTCCGAGCAACAGCCGATGAGCGGATCGCGAACATGACGGTACGCGGGAAGATCCGTGCGGTCGGCCTGACGGACGTGGGCCGGGTACGCGAGCACAATGAAGACACGATCGGCGTTGATGCCGACATCGGGCTCTTCGTACTGGCCGACGGCATGGGCGGGTACAACGCGGGCGAAGTCGCCAGCGGCATCGCCGTAAAGACGGTCATGAGCCTCGTCAAGGAAGCCATGGAGCATCAGGACATGAACGTCGTCGATCCAGAGACGGGCATGTCGCGACACGCAATCGTCCTGCGCGACGCCATCGCACGCGCGAACAAGATCATCTATCAAACCGCGAAAACACAGCCGCAATGCGAAGGGATGGGCACTACGATCGTGGCGTGCCTGTTCTTCGACAACACCGTGGCGATCGCCCATGTCGGGGATTCGCGGCTCTACCGTCTGCGAGCAAACCGCTTCGAACAGATGACGATGGATCATTCGCTCCTGCAGGAGCTCGTGGACCGGGGCTTCTACTCACAGGCAGAAGCGCAGCGGGCCACCAACAAGAACTACGTGACGCGTGCTCTCGGTGTCGAACCCACGGTCGATGTCGAAGTACACGAGCAGCCCGCACAGAAAGGCGACTTCTACGCCCTATGCTCGGACGGGCTGTCCGACATGGTCGAAGACGACGACATTCACTTAACTATAAGTACCTTTGGTGCTAACCTCGAAACGGTTGCTAAGCAGTTGATTCAGCTTTCGAATGACAACGGCGGACGCGACAACGTCTCCATCATACTGGCGCAGGTCGTGGACTCCTTCGCTGCCAAAAAGGGTGTGGTCGATAAAATCCTGGGTTGGTTCGGCTAGTATGAAACGAGGGATCGGACTCCTGTCACGACCCTCGCTGAGGAACGGATCGTGGTTTCAGTCGTGCACAGCGCGATGGACAACTAGTAGCGGGGAATTGAGCATATGGCGCGGTTGATCCTCAGCCTGGATGGTCAGGTGATGGCCGAGTACAACATGAACAAGGAGCGTTACACGATCGGCCGTCTCCCCGATAACGACATCCGCATCGATAACCCGGCGGTCAGCGGTCACCACTCGCTGATCATCAACATCCTAAACGATTCGTTTCTTGAAGATCTCAACAGCACCAACGGCACGTACGTCAATGGCAAGCTGATCAAGAAGCACGCGCTTCAGCATGGGGATGTGATCACCGTGGGTCACCACCAGCTGCGTTTCGTCGAGACGCAGAGCAACGAAGCGGAAGATGACGAGTTCGAGAAGACGATGGTGATCACCGCTGGTTCTGCGGCAGCGGCCGCAGCAGCGAAGAAAGCTTCTGCAATGCCCGCCGAGCGCCCTGTCCCCGCTCCAAGAGCCGGCGAAACGGCGACCGCTCTCCCGAAGGCCAAGCTGCAGGTGCTGAGCGGCGCGTTCGCGGGCCGCGAGCTTGAACTCAACAAAGCACTGACGACGCTCGGCCGTCCTGGTGTGCAAGTGGCTGCCATCACCCGTCGAGCGGACGGCCACTTCATCGTTCATGTCGACAGTGGCAAGCCATCCGATTATCCGCAAGTGAACGGCTCACCCATTGGCGAGCAAGCACGCAAGCTGCAGGACAACGATGTGATTCTGCTGGCGGGTGTGAAGATGGGGTTTTTCGAGAGTTGATTCGAGCAGTCGGTTAGCTCGCTAGTCGGCTAGACAGAGTTCGGACTTCTGGCTAGCAGACTAGCCGACTAGCTAGCTGCCCCAACTCACCGACACGCGCTGACTCAGGCCACACACGAGCTCATAGGGAATCGTGTTCGCGTAGGCGGCAATCCGCTCCACGGGTAATCCATCCCCCCAAAGCACGACCGGCGCTCCCAACAGCACATGTGGTGCCGGCGTGAGATCGATGGCGATCATGTCCATCGATACGCGACCGATGATGGACGCCTGCTTGCCGTCAATCACGACTGGTGTCCCACTCGGCACTGCACGAGGATAGCCATCACCGTAGCCCGCGGCGATGATACCGACATCGAGATCGCGGTCCGCTCGCCAGGCGGCTCCATAGCCGACGGCTTCGCCCGCCTTGACGCGCCGCTTGGCAATCAACTCAGTGCGCAGGTTCATCACCGGCCGCAAGCCGATCTGCACCGCGGTGGTGTCGGCAAAAGGCGATATCCCATACAGCATCAGACCAGGGCGGACCCAGTGCACCCGAGCTTCAGGCAATGCGATCAGCCCTGCTGAGTTCGAGATCGTGCGTTCCAAGCTGAGACTCGCCGTTAGCTCATCGAAGCGCCGCAGCTGCTGCGCAGTCAGGGCGCTGCTGCGTTCATCCGCTGCTGCGAGGTGTGTCATCAAGCGGATCTCACCAACGGCGTGCATCGCCTGCAGCCGTGTTAGGGCCGCGTTGAACTCCTCCACTCGAAAGCCCAGCCGATTCATGCCCGTGTCCACTTTCAACCAGACCGAGAAGCGGTGCGACTCTCGCCACGCTTCGAGCATGGCGAGTTGCGGTTCGGAATGAACGACGATGTCCAGTTCCTCGCGCGCAGCGGCCTCGAGCTCTGAACGCGAGAAAACACCCTCAAGGAGCAAGATGCGGTGCGCGATGCCTGCCGCTCGCAGCGCCAGGCCTTCCTCCAATCGCGCGACCGCGAACGCGTCGGCTTGCCGGAGAGCCCGTGCCGTAGGGACGATGTCATGCCCGTACGCGTTGGCCTTGATCACGGCCATGATGCGCGAATCGGGAGCCAATCGGCGCGCCACGCCGAGATTGTGTTCGAGGGCGCCGGCGCTCAAATGGGCGCACGGAAGCTTCACCGGTACAAACCGTCCCCGTAAGACTCGGGCGCGAAGTTTTCGAACTTCGTGTACTTGCCGAGGAAGGTCAGCTGCACATCCCCAATGGGACCGTTACGCTGTTTCGCGATGATGATGTCGGCGATGCCCTTGCGCGTGGTGTTCTGGTCGTACACCTCTTCTCGGTAGATCATCATGATCACGTCCGCGTCCTGTTCGATGGCGCCGGACTCGCGCAAGTCCGACATCACAGGGCGCTTGTCCGTGCGCTGTTCGAGGCTGCGATTCAACTGCGACAACGCAATCACCGGCACGGACAACTCCTTCGCCAGCGCCTTCAGCGAGCGTGAGATCTCGGAAATTTCGGTGGCGCGATTTTCACGCGTTCCCGCCACCTGCATGAGCTGCAAGTAATCGAGCACGATGAGGTCGAGACCATGCTCGCGCTTCAGGCGGCGGGCACGTGCGCGTACTTCTGTCGGCGTGAGCGCGCCGGTGTCATCGATGTAGATGTGCGAGTTCTTCATCATGCTGATCGCAGTGTTGATGCGCGACCACTCTTCATCGCCGAAGTTGCCCGTACGCAAGTGGCTTTGATCGACCATCCCGAGCGATGACACCATGCGAAACGCGAGCTGCTCACGCGACATTTCCATGCTGAACACGCCAACTTTGGCTTTCGCCGGTCCGAAGGCCGCGTTCTCGGCAATATTCAATGCAAACGTCGTCTTACCCATGGAGGGGCGGCCTGCAATGACGACCAGATCGCCGCGTTGTAAACCTGCGGTCATCTCATCGAGCCGAGAGAAGCCCGTGCTCACACCCGTGATTTGGCCTTGGTTCTGATGGAGCGTATCCAGGCGGTCGATGATGGAGCCTAGCTCGCTGCGCAGCGGCACGAAGCCACTGCCCACCTTGCGTCCCGCTTCGGCAATTTCGAAGACGCGACGCTCAGCTTCGTCGACTAGCTCGGACGCGCTACGGCCTTCTGGATTGAATGCGTTGGCTGCGATTTCACCGCCGACTTCGATGAGGCCTCGCAGCGTGGAGCGTTCGCGAACGATTTCCGCGTATGCGCGAATGTTCGCTGCCGTGGGCGTATCGCGAACCAGACCCGCAAGATAGATGAGGCCGCCGGTTTCCTGCGAAAGCCCTGCACGATCGAGAGCCTCGGCAACCGTGACGGCGTCGGCCGGCTCTGCTTTGCCCGAGAGCTCGGCGATGGCCGCGAAAATCAGCTGATGGTCGCGACGATAGAAGTCTTCGGCGCGAATGCGATCGGCGATTGCGTCCCACGTGCTGTTGTCCAGCATGAGACCACCCAGCACCGCCGATTCGGCTTCCAGTGAATGCGGCGGCACGCGCACCGCATCCGCAGCACCATCACGTAGCTTCCGTGAGACTTCGGCCATGCAGATACCTGCTTACGACCGTCTCGAAGGCAACCCGGGTACAGGGCCGCTTCTGCGCGTCCTGCACCCGCGGCATTCGCACATCCATGTGCAGCAGATGTACCCCCCCGCCGCACGCGGCGAGCGCAGAGCAAAAATCACGGTCTTTGCTCTGCGCGCGAGCGTCGTGACAGATAGTCCGATCGCTCGCATCGTCGATCAATCTTGAGGGAGGATCGTGACGTGCAGATCGACGATGATGTCGGTGTGCAATTGCACCTGCACGACATGATCGCCGGCAGTGCGGATCGGACCGGACGGGAGACGCACTTCCGCACGGCTCAGGGAGTGACCGGCGCGGGACGCACCTTCGGCGATGTCGGACGTGCCGATCGAGCCGAACAGCTTGCCTTCGCTGCCTGCTTTGGCGGAGATCGTTACCTTGAAGCCTTCGAGCTTCGCCGCACGCGACTGTGCTTCAGACAGCTTGTCCGCGGCCTGCTTCTCCAGCTCGGCACGACGCGCTTCGAACTTGGCGATGTTGTCCGCCGTCGCCATCGTCGCCTTGCCCTGCGGCAACAGGAAATTGCGACCATAGCCCGACTTCACCTTCACGCGATCGCCGATGTTGCCGAGATTGGCGACTTTCTCGAGGAGAATGACTTCCATTGGATTACCTGCTCGATTGCAATGCAAATATCGAAATCTTCAAAGACTCTGCGCCCGCGGGCGCGTCCAGTTGTCTGCAAAGCCCCAGACCGCCAGCGCGAGCACAGTGACCGCCGTGGAGAGCGGCACGATCAACAACACGTATATCGCCGCAAGCCAGCCGCGATTCAAACGACCGCTCGCTCGGCTACGATGCGCAGCCGCAAGCCCCTGCAGCGACAACGCCGCGAAAACCACCCAGGTCAGTGAACCGACGAGCTCCGAGTCGCTACCCAAGGCCAGCAGCAGCACCGCCGTCGCGCCCAGACCCAGCACGGATCCCATACGCAGTTGGTGGTACTCGCGGCCGAACGAACCCGGCGCACGCAGCAGCGACTGCCACCATCGACCCAACCAGAACGCGCTCAGCACCGTACACAACGTGAGCGCCGCAAAGGCGCCCCACATGATTTTCGCGAGCGCCGCCGTCACTGTCTCCGGATCGTCCTGCAGCTGAAAGCCCGCTCGCGAGAGTGAGTCGACCACGGTGTGCACCATCGGCACCCAGAACCCGACAGGATCCTCCAGCACCGCATGCACGATCATCAACCCCAACACACTCGCCAGCACGGCCAGCTGAAAACACAGGTTTAGCGAGCCGGTGGCATTCAGCAGAACCGCAAGCACCAGCGGGCCAGCAAGCAGCACGATCACGTTCACGATGTTGACCGTGAGCGGCTGGCCGATGGAGGCGATCGTCCAGATTCCAGTGATCGCGCCCGCAACAGCTGCCGCCAATCCCCAACGGGGGCCTCGTTCGAGGCTCGTCAACGCCGGGATCGCACCCACGAATACCGTGAACGGCGACATCACAGGAGGAGACAGCAACCCCAAGATCGCCGTCATGATGACGGCCCGGAGCGGCTGCGCGGTCAACCAAGCGGCAATCCCGCGATGCATGTGGTCACCGCTCGCGCCCGTTCCCGGGTGCGAGACCCGTGAGAGTTAGTGCTGATCGGTGTACGGCAGCAGCGCGAGAAAGCGCGCGCGCTTCACCGCCAGGGCCAACTGACGCTGATAGTGCGACTTGGTGCCGGTGATACGGCTGGGAACGATCTTCCCAGTTTCCGTGATGTAGCTCTTCAGGATGCCGAGATCCTTGTAATCGATCTGCTCTATGCCTTCGGCAGTGAAGCGGCAGAACTTACGACGACGAAAAAAACGGGCCATGAACTCTCTCCGAATGCGTGGGGTTAGGCAGCGGAAGCGGAGGGCGACTCGTCGTCACCATCGTCATCGAAGCCTTCGCGTGCGTTCTCTTCACCCTTCGCCATCGGCGAGGGATCGACCACGGCCTTGTCCATCTTGATGACCAGATGGCGCAGCACGGCGTCGCTGAAGCGGAACGCGCCGGTCAGTTCGGCCAGCGTCTTGGCGTCGCATTCGATGTTCATCATCACGTAATGTGCCTTGTGCACCTTGGCGATCGGGAATGCGAGCTGGCGCCGCCCCCAATCTTCCAAGCGATGAACCGCACCGCCACCGGTGCCGATCATGCCCTTGTACCGTTCGATCATGGCGGGGACTTGTTCACTCTGATCCGGGTGAACAAGAAAAACGATCTCGTAATGGCGCATCGAAAATGCTCCCTATGGGTAAAAGCCTTCCGGTCGAGCCACGGTAAGGCAAGGAGTTGCCCCGGGCGGATGCCAGCAGGGGGCGCGCATGGTAGCCAAATGGCGTGGCGAAAGGAACAAGGGTTGGAAGGGTTACGGCCGTTGCGCTCTGGGCCATTGGGCCCTAGCCAGAGATGCAGGTGCGTCTTTCTGGCCAGCGCCCAAAAGCCCAGGGCCCTCCTCACCCTCCTCTCTGCCGCAGAGCCTCGTACAGCATGACACCCGTCGCGACGGACACATTCAGGCTCTCGATGACACCTAGCATGGGGATCTTAACCAGCGCGTCGCAAGCCTCGCGGGTCAGCCGGCGCATACCCTGCCCCTCGGCGCCCATCACAATGGCCAACGGGCCTTTGAGATCGACAGCGAACAGCGCTTGCGTCCCCTCTTCGTCCGTCCCGACCAGCCAAATGCTGCGTTCCTTCAGCCACCGCAAGGTCCGCGCCAGATTCGTCACCTGGATCAACGGCACCGTTTCCGCCGCGCCGGACGCCACCTTACGAACCGTCGGCGACAGGCCTGCAGCGCGGTCCCGCGGCACGATCACTGCCGTGACGCCCGCGGCATCTGCGGTGCGCAGACAGGCACCGAGGTTGTGAGGATCCTGAACGCCATCGAGAACCAGCAGCAGCGGAGGACCTTCGAGGCGATCGAGTAGATCGTCCAACGCACCTTCGCCCAATGGCCCACTCGTCTTTACACGCGCACAGACTCCTTGATGTCGCTCGCCGTTGGTGAGCCGGTCCAGATCGGCGGGGTTACGCCATTCGATGCGTGCCCCTGCTTGCTGGGCGAGCGTCAGCACTTCGGAGGCACGCAGATCGTCACGTCCCTTTTGCAGGAGCACCTCCAAGACGCGCTCTGGAAAGCGCTGCAGTAACGTGCGCACGGCATGCAATCCGAAGACCAACGCCTCTTGACTCATCGCCGCCCACCTCGACGACGACGGAAGGGATAACGAATGATGTCCTGTCCCTTCTCTGTCGCGAGCTCGAAGTCGATCTTGCGTTCGTCGATGTTCACGTTGAGCAGCCGAACGCGCAGGTGATCGCCGAGCCGATAGGTCTGGCCACTACGCGCGCCGACCATACGAAAGCCGCTGCGATCCCGGGAGAAATAATCCGCGCCGAGACCGCTCACGTGCACGAGACCGTCGATTTGCATGCCTTGCAACTGCACGAATAAACCGAAGTCGACCACACCCGAGACGATCGCATTGAACTCCTCGCCGATCTTGTCGCTCATGTATTCGCACTTGAGCCAGGACACGGCG
>CBJNAT010000036.1:0-10585 GCA_966434585.1 uncultured Gammaproteobacteria bacterium
GCCGGTGCGAACGCCGATAGCAACGACGGGGCGAAGTACTTCGCTGTGCTGACGGCGCCTAGTTTCAACAAGCCCCGCTTCAATCCGCGCATTGCAGCAAAGGATTCGCTCGCCTCGCGGAACAGATCGGTGATTTGCCTTGCATAGCGCAGCAGCTCTTCGCCCGCGGCCGTCACCTGCAGGCTTCGTCCGTTGTACTCGAACAGAGGCAGCCCGACTTCGCGCTCGAGTAGCTTGATCTGTTGGGATACCGCGGGCTGCGTCAGGTGCAATTCGCGCGCGGCGCGTGTGAACGAGCGCTGCTGGGCTACGGCGGCAAAGATGCGGATCTGTCTGAGGGTGACGTTGCGCACCGGGCCATCATAAGAAGTTCTTATCGGAGAGCAAACAACTTCCAATTGGCACTTATGAGAGGCCATAGGCAGTCTGCAGATCGGCAGCAACGAACCCACAGCACGAGGCAACGAATGAACATTCGCGAAGCCGGTACTCGCACGAAGTCCGTGACCGGAGCGGCGCGCTACAAAGCGGGCGTGCTCAAGTACGCGCAGATGGGCTACTGGGACGGCGATTACGAACCCAAGGAAAGCGACGTCCTCGCGTTGTTCCGGATCACGCCGCAGGACGGAGTCGATCCGATCGAAGCCGCTGCCGCGGTGGCAGGCGAGTCATCGACAGCGACCTGGACGGTGGTGTGGACAGATCGACTGACTGCATGCGATCGCTATCGCGCGAAGGCGTACAAAGTCGAAGCCGTGCCCGGTACCGTCGGGCAATATTTCGCCTACATCGCGTATGACCTCGATCTGTTCGAGCCCGGGTCGCTCGCGAACTTGACCGCGTCCATCATCGGCAACGTCTTCGGATTCAAGCCGCTCAAGGCGCTGCGGCTCGAGGACATGCGCTTTCCTCTCGCGTATGTGAAGACCTATGCCGGCCCACCGACCGGCATCGTCGTAGAGCGCGAGCGCCTCGACAAATTCGGCCGTCCGTTGCTGGGCGCAACCGTCAAGCCGAAGCTGGGACTCTCCAGCAAGAACTACGGGCGCGTGGTGTATGAGGCGCTCAAGGGCGGACTCGATTTCACGAAGGACGACGAGAACATCAACTCGCAGCCGTTCATGCATTGGCGTGACCGCTTCCTGTACTGCATGGATGCGGTGAACCGAGCGCAGGCGGCGAGCGGTGAAGTGAAAGGTCACTATCTGAACGTCACCGCGGGCACGATGGAAGATATGTACGAGCGCGCGGAGCTCGCCAAGGAGCTGGGCTCGGTGATCGTGATGATCGATCTCGTGATCGGATACACCGCGATTCAGTCGATGTCCCGCTGGGCGCGCAAGAACGACATGATCCTCCATCTGCATCGCGCGGGGCACAGCACCTATACGCGCCAGAAGATGCACGGCATTTCCTTCCGCGTGATCTCGAAGTGGATGCGCCTTGCGGGCGTTGATCATCTGCATGCCGGCACCGTCGTCGGCAAGCTCGAAGGCGATCCCAACTCCGTGCAGGGCTTCTACAACGTGCTGCGCGAGCGACACAACAGCGTTGATCTGCAGCGCGGCATCTTCTTCGAGCAGGACTGGGGCGGGCTGCACGGCGTGATGCCCGTGGCCTCCGGCGGCATCCACGCGGGTCAAATGCACCAGCTCCTGACGTATCTCGGCGAGGACACGGTGCTGCAGTTCGGCGGCGGCACCATCGGTCATCCGATGGGCATCGCCGCGGGCGCCACGGCGAATCGCGTTGCGCTCGAAGCGATGGTGTTGGCACGCAACGAAGGCCGCGACATCTGGCACGAAGGCCCTTCGATTCTTGCTTCGGCTGCACGTCACTGCACGCCTTTGCGTGCCGCGCTCGATACCTGGGGCGAAGTGACCTTCGACTATGCGAGCACGGACACACCCGACTTCGTTCCCACACCCACCGCGGCGTAAGTGAGAGAGCAGCCATGCGACTGACCCAGGGTACGTTTTCGTTTCTGCCCGATCTCAGCGATGCGCAGATCAGCGCCCAGATCGAGTACTGCCTGCGGCAAGGTTGGGCAGTGTCGATCGAGTACACCGACGATCCGCATCCGCGCAACACGTATTGGGAGATGTTCGGCAATCCCCTGTTCGATCTACGGGACGCCGCTGGCGCGATGCAGGAGCTCGAGGCCTGTCGTCGCACGTTCCCGAATCACTACGTGAAGGTGAACGCGTTCGATGCGACGCGTGGCGTCGAATCGCTGCGACTCTCATTCATCGCCGCGCGTCCGAAAGCGGAGCCCGGCTTCAGTCTGATCCGCGAGGAGGGCGCTGGCCGCCAGCTGCGCTACACGCTGCGCTCGTATGCACTGGAGCGTCCTGAAGGCCAGCGCTACTAGTCAGTCGGCTAGTCGGCTAGTCAGCTAGCCAGCTAGCCAGAGGAGGCATCTCTTGTTCTGGCTAGCAGACTAGCTGGCTAGCCGACTAACCGACTGCATCTCACTCATTTCGGAGCACCGACAGCCGTGAACGCCGCGATCGAACCAACAGCTGTGACTGACTCGCCGACCGAGACGCTCGATCTGCAAGCTGTGCTTCACGAGTCGCATGTCACGGATGTTCTGGACGAGCTGGATCGCGAGCTGATCGGGCTCGTGCCGGTGAAGAGTCGCATCCGTGATATCAGCGCCTTTTTGCTGATCGAAAAGCTTCGACAGCAAGCAGGTCTGAGCACACAGGCGCCCTCGCTCCACATGAGCTTCACCGGCAACCCAGGCACGGGCAAAACGACTGTGGCATTGCGCATGGCGGAGATTCTTCATCGGCTCGGCTATGTGCGCAAAGGTCACCTTGTGGCGGTTACGCGCGACGATCTCGTCGGGCAGTACATCGGGCACACAGCGCCGAAGACCCGCGAGGTGTTGAAGCGCGCGATGGGCGGTGTGCTCTTCATCGACGAGGCCTATTATCTCTATCGTCCCGAGAACGAGCGCGACTACGGTCAAGAGTCCATCGAGATCCTGCTGCAGGAGATGGAGAACCGTCGCGACGATCTGGTGGTGATCCTCGCCGGCTATCAGGATCGCATGGAGCGCTTCTTCCGCAGCAATCCCGGCCTGTCCTCGCGCGTCGCACACCACATCGATTTTCCTGACTACAGCTCCGTAGAGTTGTTCGAGATCGCACGGCTGATGGCTGCGCAGATGCAGTACACGCTGAGCGCGCAGGCGGAAGCTGCGCTGCGCGAGTACATCGAGCACCGCCGCGCGCAGCCGCATTTTGCGAATGCGCGCTCGATCCGTAACGCGCTCGACCGCGCTCGCCTCCGTCAAGCGAGTCGGCTGTTCGCGCAGCCCGCCACGCGTCTATCGAAGCAGGACTTGATCACGATCGAAGCCAGCGACATTCGCGCGAGCCGCGTATTTGGCAAGACGCAATAGCAGGGGAAATGCATGAAGCCGATGACCCGGTTCCTCATCGAGGAGCAGCGCCGACACAAGCATGCGAGCGGCAGCTTTACCGCGCTGGTCAACGATGTGCGTCTCGCTTGCAAGCGTATCGCGACGTTGATCGGTAAGGGCGCCCTGGCCGGCGCCCTCGGTGAGGAAGGGGGTGTGAACGTGCAGGGTGAAGCGCAGAAGCGTATCGACGTGCTCGCCAACGACATCTTCGTGCGTACCAACGAGTGGGGCGGCCAGCTCGCGGGCATGGTGTCGGCGGAAATGGAGGAACCCTACGTCATCCCCGCCGAGTATCCGCGCGGCGAGTATCTGCTGCTCTTCGACCCGCTCGATGGCTCCTCGAACATCGACGTCAACGTATCGATGGGCAGCATCTTCTCCGTGTTGCGCTGTCCGCCAGGCGTGACCGAGCCCACGACGCAGGATTTCCTGCAGCCCGGCACACAGCAGGTGTGCGCCGGCTACGCGATCTACGGCCCCACGACCATGCTCGTGCTCAGCATGGGCCGCGGCGTGCACGGCTTCACGCTCGATCGCGAGATCGGCGAATTCATGCTCACACATCCGGACCTGCGCATTGCCGAGAGCACCTCCGAGTTTGCGATCAACGCGTCCAACTCGCGTTATTGGGAAGGCGCGATTCGCCGTTACGTCCGCGAGTGCCAGGCGGGCGCCGCCGGTCCGCGCGGGCGTGATTTCAACATGCGCTGGATCGCATCGCTGGTCGCCGAAACGCACCGCATCCTGATGCGCGGTGGCATTTGCATGTATCCGCGCGATCGCAAAGATCTCTCGAAGCCCGGCCGCTTGCGCCTGCTGTATGAAGCGAATCCGATCGCCTTCCTCGTCGAACAGGCCGGCGGCCGCGCCAGCACTGCCCGTGAAGCCGTGCTCTCGGTAGTGCCCGACAGCTTGCATCAACGCATTGGCTTCGTGTTCGGAGCTCGCTCGGAAGTCGAGCGTATCGAGCACTATCACCGTGAGCACAACGATTTCGAGTACGAAGCGCCGCTGTTCGGCACGCGCAACGCCCTGAGGAGTCCCGCGTAAACGCGCGGCGAGCATGTATGTCAGCCACTCATCCGATCATTGCGGTTACGGGTTCCTCCGGCGCAGGCACGACCTCGGTCATGCGTACGTTCGAACAGATCTTTCGTCGCGAGAGCGTGCGTGCTGCGTTCATCGAAGGCGATAGCTTCCATCGCTTCGATCGCGCGGCGATGAAACAGAAGATGGCCGAGGCGCTGGCCAAGGGCGATCACGACTTCAGCCACTTCGGTCCGGATGCGAATCTGTTCGAGGAGCTGGAGGGGCTGTTTCGGACGTATGCCGAAACCGGTGGCGGGCGGCGTCGCAAATATCTGCACGATGAGCAGGAGGCCGCGCCCTATGGCGCGAAGCCGGGCACGTTCACGGAGTGGGAGGAGCTGCCCGAGGGCACCGATCTCTTGTTCTACGAAGGGCTGCACGGGGCGGTCGCTTGTGGCGATGTCGATGTAGCGCGGCATGTCGATCTGTTGATCGGTGTCGTGCCCGTCGTGAACCTCGAGTGGATTCAGAAGTTGCATCGTGATCGCGCCACGCGCGGCTACTCTACCGAAGCCGTGACCGACACGATTCTGCGTCGCATGCACGACTACGTGCACTACATGTGTCCGCAGTTCGCGCGCACGCACATCAATTTCCAGCGCGTGCCCGTAGTCGATACGTCGAATCCATTCGTTGCGCGGTCGATTCCCACCGCGGACGAGTCCTTCCTCGTCATCCGTTTTGCAAACGCTCGAGGCATCGACTTTCCTTATCTGTTGTCGCTGTTGCACGGCTCCTTGATGTCGCGCGCGAACACGATCGTGTGTCCTGGCGGGAAGATGGATCTCGCCATGCAGCTCATCTTCACACCGATGATCCTGCGGCTCATCGAACGGCGGAAAGAGGCGCTCGCGCGCCGCTCGATGCGGAGCTCGGCAACGGTCGCAGCGCTGCAGAGTGCGGCTACGTAAGTGCGGCCGGACATGATTCCACGGGTCGATGGCATAGAAGCAGTGGCGTTCGATCTCGACGGTACGCTGATCGACACCGCGCCCGATTTGGCGGCAGCGGCCAACATGATGTTGATCATTCTCGGCGGGCGACTCGTGCCAGAGCATCGCGTTCCGGGGCTGATCGGCGGCGGGATCGAGGCGTTCGTCGCCGGTGTGCTGCGCGAAAGTCGGGGGGCCTCTCAAGCGAATGCCGCGCTCGCGCGCACGGCGGCGGCCCTGTTCCGCGATCTTTATGGACAGCAGCCTTTCGAGCGCAGTCGCCTTTACCCAGGTGCAATGGAGGTGTTGCGGTGGTTGCAGGAGACTGGCATTCCAGTGTGTTGCATCACGAACAAGGAGAGCCGCTTCACGATGCCGTTGCTGCGCGCGGCCGCTCTGCACGCATGCTTCCACACGATCTTGTGTGCGGATCGCGCGGAATTGCGCAAGCCGAGTCCGACACTACTGCTGATCGCATGTACACAGCTCGGTATTCGGCCGGAGAAGTTGCTGTACGTCGGCGATTCGCCGTCTGATATCGCGGCAGCGCGAGCGGCTGGCTGCCGCGTAGCTGTAGTTGCTCATGGCTACAACGAGCCGCGCGATTTGCTGGACGCGCGGCCCGATTCGATCGTCGGTCGTTTGACGGAGCTCCTTTCGATCGGCGAAGTCGGTATACGTGCTGCGGGCTGAGCCTGGTCAGCACGTCATGTGGATGCCTACGCGGCGGCAGCACGTTCTGCGTCTGCGCAGCGGCAAAGACGCTATTTCTTGCCGTGGACACCGTGGTATGGTGCGGCGCGTGATGCGTTCTGTTCTCCATCGTTGGGTCGTACCGCTCCTCATTCTCGCGCGGTTGATGACAGGGGAGCTCGTGCATGCGTTGCCGCACGCGCAGAGCTATCCCGTGAACGATGCGTATGTCGCTCAGGGCATCGACGCACAGCATGGAAGTCACTGCCCGGAACATGAAGGGGCGGCTGCCATGCATGCGGACTCTGGTCCTGCAGAACACCCAACAGAGCCGATGGATATGCAGTGCTCTCTCACGGGTGCGTGTGACTGTCCCTGCTTGCACGTGCCGGCGGCGCTCATAATCGCTTCGGTACTCGTCACTTCCTGCCGCGCGGCTGCGCCGCCTGTATTGCCACTGGTCTCCGCTCACATCGAGCCTGCGGCCAGCGGTGTTTTTCGACCTCCCGCCTGAGATCCCGTCCTCGCGATCGTTCATGCAGGACGTGAGCAATTGCTCACGCCGCCTCATGACGTCGCACCAGCGTGTGTACTTCACGCGAGAGAAGGGATGTTCATCTCTACGACGAAGCACCCTTCGTTCAGATTGCAACGACGACTCGGCAGGACAGCGGATGACATCGATCAAGAACACGACCCGCGGCGTGAGCCGGCGGACTTTCATGGGATGCGCTGGCGTAGGACTGTTCGTGCTGGGCGCGCCGCGGCCGTTGGCGTGGGCTCAGAGCGCAGGTCAAACGACGCTCTCTGGCACTCAATTCACGCTGGACATCGGCGCGATGAACATGAACTTCACCGGTCGCGTTCGTCCAGCGACCGTTGTGAACGGTCAACTCCCGGCTCCACTTCTGCGCTTCAAGCAGGGAGATACGGTCACGCTGCGCGTGCGCAACCATTTGCCGGCGCCGACATCCATCCACTGGCATGGCTTGATCTTGCCTGCGGACATGGATGGCGTACCGGGCTTGAGTTTCGAGGGCATTCCAAGCGGCGGCGAGTACGTCTATCGGTACAAGGTTAACCAACACGGCACGTATTGGTACCACTCGCACTCGCGCTTTCAGGAGCAGACCGGTTTGTATGGACCGCTCGTGATCGAGCGTGCGGGTGGCGAGCGTCATCGCGCGGATCGCGAGTATGTCGTGCTGCTCTCCGATTGGACGGATACGGATCCGGAGAGAATTTTCGCCGTGCTGAAGAAGCAGAGCGACTATTTCAACTTCGGCAAGCGCACCGTCTTCGATTTCGCGCGTGACGTGCGCCGGCAAGGTTTTCAGGCAACGCTCGCCGAACGGCGCATGTGGGGCGAGATGCGCATGAACGAGCGCGATATCGCCGACGTCAGCGGGTACGCGTACACGTATCTCATGAATGGACAAGCGCCGCTCAGTAACTGGACGGGCGTATTCAAGCGGGGCGAGCGTGTGCGTCTGCGTTTCATCAATGGTTCAGCGATGACCATCTTCGATGTACGCATCCCGGGTCTGAAGCTCACGGTCGTGGCAGCCGACGGTCAGGACGTCGAACCGGTGAGCGTGGATGAGTTCCGAATCTCCGTTGCGGAAACGTACGACGTGATCGTCGAGCCGAAGGACGATTCGGCGTACACGATCTTTGCGCAAGCGATGGATCGCTCGGGCTATGCACGGGGCACGCTCACACCTGCTGCGGGCGTGCAGGCCGAGGTTCCACCGCTCGATCCGCGTCCGACCTTGACCATGATGGACATGGGTATGGCCCATGACATGGGTACAGGCGGTGGCGCCGACCACTCGAGTACGGGTCATGTCGCCGCGAGTGCCGCGGGCGGCATGGATCAAGCTCACATGGACCACGCATCGATGGGTCACTCCACGCACGCAGGTGCGCCAGCCAATGGCGAAGTGAAGCATCCAGCGACGGAGCGATCAGCCACAGTCGACCAGCAAGTCGAGCAGGTGAGCTCCAATTTGGACGATCCTGGCGTCGGTCTTCGGAACAACGGCCGGCGCGTCCTCACGTATGCCGATCTGCATACGATTGGTGGGCCAATCGATCATCGCGAACCGGGCCGCGAGATCGAGCTGCATCTCACCGGTCACATGGAACGGTTCATTTGGTCTTTCAACGGCCAGAAATTCTCGGAGGCGCCGCCGCTGCGCTTCGACCATGGAGAGCGCCTGCGTATCACGCTCGTCAACGACTCCATGATGACGCACCCGATTCATCTGCATGGGATGTGGAGCGAAGTGGAGACACCGCAGGGCGAGTTCCAGGTGCGCAAGCACACGATCAACGTGAACCCAGCGCAACGCATCAGCTATGCAGTGACCGCCGATGCGCTCGGTCGCTGGGCGTATCACTGTCATCTGCTCTATCACATGGAGGCGGGTATGTTCCGTGAGGTGGAGGTCGCGCATGGGAGTGCGCACAAGGGAGATCACGAATGAAGACGCACGCACTCGCGGGTCTCGTACTCCTGCTGATCTCCAGGGTCGCGCTCGGCCAGGACGAGCACGCGCACCACGAGCACGTCACACCTGCGGGAGACTCGCACACCTCGCACGCCTCCCAAAGCCAGCAGGAACACGTGCCGCCGGATCCACCCGAGCATCTCATGGGCGACATGTCCAACGAACGCATGATCGAACTGATGCAGATGGACGACAACGCGGCACACGCAATGGTGCTGATGGATCAGCTCGAATGGCGCGAGATCGATGATGAGGATGCGACAGCCTGGGAACTGCAAGCCTGGTATGGAAACGACTCCGACAAGCTCTGGCTGGAAAGTGAAGGTGAGCGCGCCGGCGGGGAAGAGGAGGGCCGAGTCGAGCTTCTGTGGGACCGCGTGATGTCTCGCTGGTGGAGTTTCCAGGGAGGCGTTCGGCAGGATTTCGGCGCAGGACCCTCGCGCACGTGGGCCAGTGTCGGAGTCCAGGGGCTCGCACCTTATTTCTTCGAGATCGATGCGGCGTTGTATGTCGGCGAGGGTAGTCGTACCGCGGCTCGGTTAAGCGCCGAGTACGAGATGCTGATCACGCAACGCCTGGTTCTTCAACCGGAGCTGGAGTTCAATCTCTACGGGAAAGACGACACCCGCAACAGCATCGAGTCAGGGCTGTCGGACGTGGAACTCGGGCTGCGTTTGCGTTACGAGATTCGCCGCGAATTGGCACCGTACGTCGGCGTTCACTGGGAACGAAAACTCGGCGATACCGCGGATTTGCTGCGCGACGCAGGTGACGACGTGAGCGACCTGACTCTCGTCGTCGGTCTGCGTGCTTGGTTCTGATTTCTCACTAACCGTGATTGGAGCTTCACCATGAACTCATTCAAGACCCGTCTCGCAACAGCCTCGCTCGCTTTTCTCCTCTGCTTCAATGTGGCATGGGCGCACGTGCACCTGAAGTCATCGGTCCCCGCAAACAATGCAGCGCTGACGTCAACACCTGCGCAACTCACACTGCAGTTTTCAGCGGCCGTGCGCGTGACGTCGTTGTCGGTGCAGAAGGAGGGCGAGACCGAGTCGACAAAAATAGCGTCTTTGCCGAAGGAGCCAGCGGCCGAAATCAACGTGCCCCTCCAGCCATTGGCCCCCGGCAAGTACATCGTGAACTGGCGCGCCCTGGGAGGGGACAATCATGTGATGAGCGGAAGCTTGCGTTTCTCGGTGGATGGTAAGTAGTCGAAAGAGAAGATCCATGCACGTCGATGCGCTCTCGGCGGTGTTGCGCGCGCTGAGTTTCATCGCGCTGTTGCAGGCCGCCGGTGTGGTGTTCTTCCTGCTGCTATTCGGCGAACAGCTGTCGTCGAGCGTGCAAACGATCAAGCGTGTCGGCTTCCGTTCAGCGCTCGCCGGTCTCGTGCTGGTCGGCGCACAGTATGGGCTGGAAGCCGCTCGCATGGCGGGCGAGCTGTCAGGTGCCCTCGACTTTGAGCTGCAGAGGCTAGTGCTCGGGACCTCCATGGCCTCCGCGTGGATGGTTCGTACTGTCGGATTGGCGCTGATGGCCGCCGCGATGTTTCGAGCGAGCAGAGGAGCGTTGCTGATCGGTACGACAGGGGCACTACTGAGCCTCGCAGCGTTCCTTCTGGTTGGTCACACCGCCAGCGACCCAGACCGCCCGTGGCTTGCGCTACTGCTGGCGATTCATCTCCTGGTAATAGCGTTCTGGTTTGGCGCGCTGCTGCCTCTGCGTGAGGTCTCGCAGATCGAATCACGCACGGTGGCTGCGCGCGTCGTGGAGAGCTTCTCGCGGATTGCCTCGTGGATCGTGCCTGCCATTCTCGTAGCTGGCGTTCTGATGACCCTTCTGCTCGTCGACCGCTGGAGCGTCTTTGCCGAAAGCTACGGCTTGATACTGCTCGGCAAAGTGCTCGCGTTCCTGGTGCTGAT
>CBJNAT010000037.1:0-10566 GCA_966434585.1 uncultured Gammaproteobacteria bacterium
GCTCGATTTCGATCATGACGGCGGGCAGCACTTTCTCGTCGTGGAGTGCGTGGTCGGGCAGCTACTGGGTGCTTTGCTCGAGCGTGGTTCGCTCCCGCGTGAGCAGGCGCAACGTGTCATTTCGCACGTGGGCGAAGCGCTGGTGCACGCGCACGGTCACGGCGTCGTTTTGGGCAATCTCACGCCGCGCAAAATCGTCGTCGCCTCGTCAGGCGAGGCCAAGCTCATCGATGTGGGTTTCCCGCCGACCGCAACCGAACTCGGACAGGCCGCAGCCCCGGAGCACGCCTACGCCGCGCGCTACGCGAGCGCGGAGCGAATCAGCGGCGAGCCACTCTCCACGAACGACGACGTGTACAGCTTCGCATGCATCCTCTATGAGTTGCTCACGCGAAGACATCCGTACGACGGTCGCTCCGGA
The DNA here is from genome assembly GCA_966434585.1 of uncultured Gammaproteobacteria bacterium. Classification (GTDB taxonomy): domain Bacteria; phylum Pseudomonadota; class Gammaproteobacteria; order Steroidobacterales; family Steroidobacteraceae; genus DATELY01. Next base: position 422 of record CBJNAT010000037.1, read on the forward strand.
GCGGCGGCGCGCGTGCATCAGTTACGTCCGGAACCCATCAACGAGTTGTCGCGCTCTGCGTGGATCGCGCTCGAGCGTGGATTGCGTGCAAGTCGCGCAGAACGTGACATCACGGTGATGCAGCTGGTAACTGCCCTGACGAACGGCGACATCGCAACCGCAGATACAGCACCCGATCTCGCGATTCGTGCGCCGCGCCGACAGCTGGCCGAGAAGCCTCGCTCGCACGCCGCAGTGTGGCTCATCGCTGTGCTGCTCGTGGCGCTCGCGGGGCTCGCAGCGTGGTGGTGGTTGCCGCCCGCCGGGCAGGGAGTGCGTGATCGCCTCGAAGCCATGCAGGAAGCAACGCGCGACATGCGCGAGCCGCCTGTGCCATCGCCGCCCACGGATTCCGCGCGTACGCTCGGTAGCGGTCAGATCATCCCTGCCCAACCCGCGGGCACTGCTACCGGTCCATCGGCATTCGAAGCGGCAACCCAGAACCAGGCCACAGAAGCTGTCCCTCCGGCGAGCGATATGCCGACAAGTCCCGCGCCCTCTACGGCCGGCTCATCCGCCGTGGGCGGGACACAGGCAGGAATCATCGGCTTTCCCAAGGACACCTATGTGGTTCGTGAGAGCGACATCGTAGTGCGGATCCCTGTTGTCCGCACGCGCGGCACTCGAGGCGAGGTGTCCTTCCGTTGGCATATCGAGCGCAACTCTGCTGAGCCGAGCAGCGATTTCGGCGCGGTCGGGCCGGCGCAGGAGTTCATGGCAGCGGGGCAAAGCAGTACAGTGCTGCACATTCCGCTGGTGTCCGACAGTGTTCGCGAGGGCACCGAGATGTTCATGGTGCAGATCGATGAGACAGCTGGCGGTGCGCAGCTCGGTGAACTGGCGCGAGCGGCCGTGATCGTAGTGGATGATGATTAAGAAGTGATCGGTGAAGAGTGACTGGTGACCAGTAAGAGACGGAGACGGCTTTCTGCCTGATAACGGCTCACTGATCACTAGTCACCACAGAGGGGGTGCCGCTTGAATTTCCGCATCGGCGAGCATTCGCTGCGATGGCGTGTGACGCGCGCCGAAGTCGAGCTGCTACTGTCCGGTCGCGCCGTGAAGTTGCAGGTGCCACTGCCGCGGGCGCACACCTTCCAGGCCGTCGTACGGGTCAGCGCCATTCAGGGATGGCAACTCGACAGCGATCCCACCGGGATTTGGCTCACGTTGCCGCGCAGTGAACTGGAAGCGCTCGTGGATGCGCTGCCCACGAAGGAGCCCATCGAGCACGTGCTCGATGTCGACGGCGGTGAGTTGAAGCTCAGTTCCGAAGTGGACGTGCGTGAGAAACGGCGTGGGTCGTGAATCGTAAGAAAACGTAAGGCCATCTTCTTCCGAGTCACGAGTCACTTCTCCCTTGCCACCGCGCGATAGCCGATATCACGCCGGTAATGCACACCTGGCCAGCGGATCGAGTCCGCTAGCGCATAAGCCTGACGCTGCGCGTCGCTGACGCGAATGCCGAGTCCGACGGCACAGAGCACGCGGCCACCGTTGGTCACCACCTGTCCGTCCTTCAGCTGCGTGCCGGCATGAAATACTTTGCCCGGCAACTGGGCCGCCACGTATAGCCCTTCGATGACATCGCCTTTACGGACGCTATCTGGATAGCCCTCTGCTGCCATTACGACACCCACTGCCGCGCGTGCATCCCATTGCGCTGTTTGCGTATCGAGTTTGCCATCCAACGCAGCCTCGCAGAGAGCGACGAGATCGGATTGCAGTCGCATCAGCACGGGCTGTGTCTCAGGGTCGCCGAATCGACAATTGAATTCCAGGACGTTGGGCGTGCCGTCGGGCGCGACCATGACACCCGCGTAGAGAAAGCCGAGGTACGGTGTGCCTTCCGCTTTCAAGCCACGCACGGTGGGCCACATGACTTCGTTCATGATGCGCTCGTGAATGGCGGCTGTGACCACGGGCGCCGGTGAATACGCGCCCATACCCCCAGTGTTCGGCCCCAGGTCGCCATCGAACACGCGTTTGTGATCCTGTGATGTCGCGAGGGGAAGGATGTCTTCACCGGAGACGATCGCGATGAAACTCGCTTCTTCGCCTTCGAGGAATTCTTCGATGACGATGGTGTTGCCCGCGGTACCAAATTGACCGGCGAACATGGCCTCGGCCGTCGCGACGGCTTCATCCGTGGTCGCACAGATCACGACGCCTTTACCGGCAGCGAGGCCATCCGCCTTCACCACGAGCGGCGCGCGCTGCTGCTGGACCCAAGCGCGATCGAACGTCGATTGCGTGAACGTCGCATAGGCCGCCGTTGGGATGCGATGGCGCGCGAGGAATGCTTTCGTGAAAGCTTTCGAGCCTTCGAGACGCGCGGCCTGTTGGCGAGGACCGAAGCAACGCAGGCCGGCCGCTTGAAATGCATCGACCACCCCGAGGACGAGCGGCACTTCGGGGCCCACGATGGTGAGCCCGACACGCTCGCGCAGCGCGAAGGCGACCAGGCCTTGAACATCGTCGACGGCGATCTCCACATTCTGCACGCGAGCCTCGAGCGCAGTGCCCGCGTTGCCTGGCGCGACGAACACCTGTGTGACGCGAGGTGACTGCGTCACCTTCCATGCGAGCGCATGCTCGCGGCCGCCGGAGCCGATGATCAATGTTTTCATGTCACGCTCTGCGTGACATTAGGCTGTAGGCCGTAGGCTGTAGGCTGTAGGTCAGAGGAGAAAGAATCGCTTTTCTTTTCCGAACCTACAGCCTACAGCCTACAGCCTACAGCCTAACGTCAGTGTCTAAAATGCCTCATCCCCGTGAATACCATGTCCCTGCCATGCTCGTTGGCCGCAGCGATCACTTCGCTGTCGCGCTTCGAGCCACCGGGTTGAATGACTGACTTGATGCCGAACGATGCAGCGACGTCGAGGCCATCGCGGAACGGGAAGAACGCGTCCGATGCCATCGCGGCGCCTTGGACGACGAGCCCCTCATCCTGCGCTTTCATGGCCGCAATGCGTGAGGACACCACCCGGCTCATCTGCCCCGCGCCGACGCCGATTGTCATTTCATCCTTCGCATACACGATCGCGTTGGACTTCACGTACTTGCACACCCGCCAGGCGAATAACAGATCCGCAAGCTCAGTCGGCGAGGGCTTGCGTTCCGTCACGATCTGCAAATCGGCAGCAGTGACTTCGCCCTCATCGCGCGTCTGCACGAGTAAGCCGCCGCTCACGCTGCGGTGTTCGTGAACGATCGTCGAGCGAGCAAGTCCGGCCGTTGCGAGGACACGAACGTTCTCCTTGCGTGCGCAGACTTCGAGGGCGCCAGGATCCACTTCCGGTGCGATGATCAGCTCGACGAACTGGCGTTCCACGATGAGCTGAGCGGTTGCGGGATCGAGCTTGCGATTGAACGCGATAATGCCGCCGAATGCGGACGTCGGATCGGTCTTGTATGCGCGTTCGTACGCAGCACTGATGTTGCCGGCCACGGCGACGCCACACGGGTTGGCGTGCTTCACGATCACGCAAGCCGGCGCATCGAACTGACGCACGCACTCGAACGCGGTGTCGCCGTCGGCGAGGTTGTTGTACGAGAGCGATTTGCCCTGCAGTTGTTGCGCGGTGCCGATGCCCGCGCCGCGATCGCCCGGTGCCGAGTAGAACGCGGCGCGCTGGTGTGGATTCTCGCCGTAGCGCAGATCCAATCGCTTCTTGAACTGCAGCGACAACAGTGCAGGAAATTCCTCGGACTGTGCATCGAAGACGCTGCTCAGATAACCCGCCACAGCCGCATCGTATTGAGCTGTATGCGCATACGCTTTGGCTGCGAGGCGACGGCGCGTATCCAGCGTTACGCCACCGTGCGCACTGAGTTCTTCCAGTACACGCGCGTAATCGGCGGGATCGACGATAACGGTGACGCGCTCATGGTTCTTCGCGGCGGCGCGCACCATGGCTGGGCCGCCTATATCGATATTCTCTATGGCATCTTCGAGCGTGCAGTCTGGCTTCGCGATCGTCGCGGCGAATGGATAGAGATTCACTACGAGCATGTCGATGGGTTCGATGCCGTGCTGCTGCATCACGCCTTCATCGAGCCCCACGCGGCCAAGCAAGCCGCCGTGGATCTTGGGGTGCAGCGTCTTCACCCTGCCGTCCATGATTTCGGGAAAGCCCGTATGCGACGAAACCTGCTTCACGGCTACGCCGTTTTGCTCGAGTAGGCCGGCAGTCCCACCGGTGGACAGGATGTCCACGCCACGGTCTTTCAATGCCTGTGCAAAGGGGAGGAGACCTTCTTTATCGGAAACGCTGAGGAGCGCGCGGCGGATTGGTGTAATCACTGTCTTGTTCAATTCGACAACCCGTAAGTCTTCAGCTTCTTGCGCAATGTGCCGCGGCTCAGGCCGAGAATGTCAGCCGCACGGCTTTGATTGCCCTGCGCGTACTCGAGCACGGCCTCGAGCAGCGGCACTTCCACTTCGCGCATCACCATCTCGTACAGCTGCCCGGGCTTATGTCCATTGAGCGTCGCGAAGTAGGCCTGCAGCGCCTCCGCCGTCTGCGTGCGCAAGGGCGGCACGACACGCGCGGATGGCCGGTACACAGGTTCGCGGCGCGTTCGGGCTTTCTTTTTGCTCGCCATGCGATTCCCCGCTGCGTTGATCACGCGGCCGCATCGTCAGGCCGCACCTCGAGGCACTCAAGCGCATCGAAGTACGCACGCGTAGCCGCCAGTTGTTCCCCGGCGTCCTGCGTTTGCATGACGGCACGGCAAAAGGACTGCGCATGTGCACGCCCCTTTGCATACCAACCGATGTGCTTTCGCGCGATGCGCACTCCCGCTTCATCCCCGTAGAAAGCATGGAGGTCGCGCAAATGAGCCAGCATGATATCACGAGCTTCCGCGCTGGAAGGCGCAGGCAAGAGCGTCCCGTTGCGCAAGAAATGTTCGATCTCGCGAAAGATCCACGGGCGACCTTGTGCGCTGCGGCCGATCATCAAGCCATCTGCGCGTGTTTGTTCGAGAACTCGTTGAGCTTTGTGCGGTGAATCGATGTCACCGTTGGCGAAGACGGGAATACGCACCGCCGCTTTCACCGCAGCGATGGTCTCGTATTCTGCGTCGCCGTCGAACATGCACGCACGTGTCCGGCCATGCACCGCGAGTGCGCGGATGCCGATGTCCTCGGCCATACGTGCAAGTCCCAAAGCATTGCGTTCCGTCGCGCTCCAGCCCGTGCGTATCTTCAATGTGACAGGCACGGCGACGGACCCAACGACGGCTTCGAGAATCGAGCGAACCAGCGATTCATCGCGCATCAATGCCGAACCGGCTGCTTTGTTGCACACCTTCTTGGCAGGACAGCCCATGTTGATGTCGATGATCTGCGCGCCCGCTTCGACGTTCAGCCGCGCGGCCTCGGCCAGCATCTGCGGATCGCCACCGGCGATTTGCACGACGCGCGGTTCGGGCTCGCCACTGTGATCCATGCGCAGTCGCGATTTGCGCGTGTGCCAAAGTCGCACATCGGACGTGAGCATCTCGCCCGCTGCCAAGCCCGCACCCAACCGGCGGCACAGTCGCCGGAACGGCAGATCCGTGACGCCCGCCATCGGGGCGAGGGCGAGGTTGTTCTGCAGCGTGTAGGGGCCGATGGATAGAGGCATATGGGCTACGGTCACAAGGAAAGGCCTCGAGTGTAGCGGCACTCCCGAGCGGAGGGTTTTTGCGGGCTGACCGTAGCCAGTAGCCCGTAGCCCTACTTGACTGGTGCTTCTTCCGCGCACACCGTGCCGTGCGCGCGCGGCAAACAGAGATCGAACCGGAAGCCCTCCGCTTCGGGACCAGGGTCGGCAATGGCGATGCGAGCTTCAGTCTTCTGGTTGGGAGCTAACAGGCCGCGCGCATTTTTCTCCGGCACGTATTCCTCGGGACGGAATTCTCGTGCACGCACGGCACTGCCCCAGCGATCCTCGAGCACGAGCTTGAGCACGGGATAGGGCTGCGGATACTCGGCGCGATTGATGATGCTGGCGCGCACCGTCAATGTGCCGGGCACAGCAGGATCGGCGATAACGCCGCGCTGCTGCAGATCGTAGGCGTTCAGGTCCCAATCGGGATCGATGGCGAGACCCAGCGATGCATACGCGTTCGTCAGCCATGGACCGATTCGCGGATGACGCGCGAGTTGCGCGCGTTCGTGGTGCACGATCTGCACGAGCAGCAGCAGTACGAGCGGAGGCAGCGCGATTTTCCAGGCGAGCGCGGCGCGTCGGCGTGGCTTGGGCGCCGCCAACAATTCGAGCTCATGCTCCATTGTTGTCGGAGCAGGCGGTGGGGCATCGTTTTGAAGGGCTGTGGCTTCGACCCGCTCCGCTTCGGCATCGCTCGTGTCGAGCTTGCTTTCCGCTTCGCGCAGTAGACGTTCCTCGTCGGCGACGCGGCGCGCGAGGAATTGTGCGGTAGAGGTCGATTCCTCGGGGGTGACTGCGGCGGGGTCTGGGTCTGGCTGGCCAGCGCTCTCGATGACGTGGATTTCACGAACGATCTCCTCCTCATCGTTGCTCGTGCCCGGTAGTTCTTTGGACACGCGATAGGTGCCCGTGATCTCGATACGCTGCCCTTCGAGGGTGATGTCTTCCTGAGTGGCTGGTTCTTCCACCACGATGTTCGTGGGCGCCGCGGGTGGTGGTGCTGTGGCTTCGTTGAGCGGATGAGCTGTTTCGACAGGAGTCAGCGGCTGACCCTCATCGTCCAGCAATCGTCCGAGCGCGTCGAACTGCGTACGGCATCGCCCGCAGCGCACTTGACCGCCGGCCGCACGTAGGATGGCGTGCGTGATGCGGAAGGTGGTTTGACACTCAGGACATTGAGTGAGCATGGCTCAAACGTGCTTGCGCGTACCAACCAAGCGCACCCACTCGTCGCGGCATGCGGCGGGTGCAAATTCGAAGTCGCGAGCATACGCGGCTTGCACCTGCTCTTGTTGCGAGCGCAGCAAGCCGCTCAGCACGATGTGCCCGCCGGCCCGCACGCATTGTGTGAGCGCGGGTGCGAGCGAACACAAGGGCTCGGCGAGTATGTTCGCAAGGACCACATCGGCGCGCGTCGTGGGTGGTTCCTGGGGATCGAGTACACGCAGCCGCTCGGAAACTTGATTACGCCGCGCATTCTCGCGAGTGGCGATTGCAGCTTGCTCATCGATGTCGTAAGCAAGCGCTTGCGTGGCGCCGAGCTTGAGCGCAGCGATCGCCAGAATGCCTGAGCCGCAACCGTAGTCGATGACGTCGCGCTGCTTGGCTGTGCCGGCTGCCAGCCATTCCAGGCACAGTGCCGTTGTGGGGTGCGTGCCGGTCCCAAAGGCCAAGCCCGGATCGAGCTCGACGATGGTGGCTTGGTCATCCTCGGGGCGTTGTCCGCCCGGGCATATCCACAAGTGCTCCCCGAAGCGCATCGGTTTGAAGTCCTTGAGCCATTCCCGTTCCCAAGCCCGGTCGGCAACGCTCTCGAACTCATACGGCGGCAGTGTGCGCACGCCCTGCTGATTGAAATTCGTGAGGATCGCGAGCGGATTGGCAGATGCAGGAAACAGCGCCTTCACGCGCACTTGCGGCCAGAGCGGCGTTGCGCCAGGTGCGGGTTCCAGAATCGGCGTATCGGCTGCATCCTGGAGCGTCACCGACAGTGCGCCGGCATCGAACAGGATGTCTTCGAAAATCGAAGGATCGTTGCTGCCGATGTCGAGTGTGAGCTGGAGGAAGGACATCGCCGCACTGGATCACTTGATCCCGAGTCTGCGTTCCAGATAGTGAATATCCAATCCGCCGGCCTTGAACGCAGCGTGGTTGAAGATCTCCTGATGCAGCGGGATGTTGGTCTTGATGCCTTCGATGACCATTTCCGACAGCGCGTTCTTCATACGCGCGATGGCTGTGTCGCGGTCTTCGCCGTAAGCGATCACCTTGCCGATCATCGAATCGTAGAACGGTGGCACGACGTAACCGCTGTAGAGATGGCTGTCGACGCGAATGCCCGGCCCACCCGGCGCATGGAACAGCTTCACGGGTCCCGGTGAAGGGATGAAGCCCTTCGGGTCTTCGGCGTTGATGCGGCACTCGATCGCGTGGCCGCGGATGTTGATGTCGTTTTGCGTCCACGACAGGCGTTCGCCGGCGGCAATACGCATCTGGGCCTTCACGATGTCGATGCCTGTGATGAGCTCGGTTACCGGGTGCTCCACTTGCACGCGCGTGTTCATCTCGATGAAGTAGAACTCGCCGTCCTGATAGAGGAACTCCAGCGTGCCGGCGCTGCGATAACCCACGTCGCGGCACGCCGCGATGCAACGCTCACCGATCATCTTGCGCTGCTTCGAGGTGATGCCCGGGGCAGGGGCTTCCTCGATCACTTTTTGATGGCGGCGTTGCAGCGAGCAGTCGCGCTCGCCGAGATGGATGACGTTGCCGTAGTGATCCGCCAGCAGCTGGATTTCGATGTGACGTGGCTTCTCGAGAAACTTCTCCATGTAGACCTGGCCATTGCCGAACGCAGCCATGGCTTCGGCCTGGGTCACGTTGATCGCATTGATCAGGGTCGCTTCGCTGTGCACGACACGCATGCCGCGCCCGCCGCCCCCGCCAGCCGCCTTGATGATCACGGGATAGCCGATCTCGCGAGCGATGCGGATGTTCTCTTCGGCCTCGAGGCCGAGTGGGCCATCGGATCCCGGTACGCATGGCACGCCCGCCGCCTTCATGACTTTGATGGCCGAGACTTTGTCGCCCATCATGCGGATGGTCTCGGGCTTCGGTCCGACGAAGATGAAGCCGCTCTTCTCGACGCGCTCGGCGAAATCGGCATTCTCGGACAAGAAGCCGTAACCCGGATGAATCGCGACCGAGTCGGTCACTTCTGCCGCGCTGATGATCGCGGGCATGTTCAGATAACTATCCTTCGAGGACGGCGGACCGATGCACACCGATTCGTCCGCGAGCAGCACGTGTTTCTGGTTGAAATCCGCGGTCGAGTGCACGGCCACGGTCTTGATGCCCAGTTCGCGGCACGCTCTCAAGATGCGCAGAGCGATCTCGCCGCGATTGGCTATGACGACTTTTTCGAGCATTTGATGTTTGCGTTGTTAGTGCGCTTGCCGCCCAAAAGGGCGTGAGGCATGAGGTTTGAGGCGTGAGGAAAAGAAGTCGAAGGCCGCGTGGCTTTGCTCAAGCCTCACGCCTCAGGCCTCAACCCTTCATTCAATGATGAACAGCGGCTGGCCAAACTCGACGGGCTCGCCGTTCTTGACCAACACGGCCGTGACTCGGCCCGCCTTGTCGGATTCGATCTGATTCATCATCTTCATCGCCTCGATGATGCAGAGCGTGTCGCCGATGTTCACTTCGCTACCGATCTCGACGAACGGCTTCGCACCTGGGGCGGGTGACGAGTAGAGGGTGCCGACCATCGGCGCGGTCACCGTGTGTTCCGGCTTTGCAGCCACCGCGGGCTTGGGGGTTTCGCCGCCAGTGGGTCCTGCGGGCACCGCCGCTGCGGGAGGTGGTGCGTAGGCCGGCGGCGCGGTGTACTGCACGACGGGCGCGGCGTGCTGACTGGAAGTCTGGCGACTGATCCGGACGGATTCCTCGCCTTCTTTGATCTCGATTTCCGCAATGCCGGATTCTTCGAGTAATTCAATGAGCTTCTTGACCTTGCGGATGTCCATTCAAAGACCTCTTGATAGATCGAGTTGAGCGGGCGCGCGTGTTGTCAGCGCGGCGGGCTCGTTAGTTGTTGTATTGCCGCTCGCAGCGCGAGCTCGTAGCCGAGCGCTCCTAGCCCGGTGATCGTGCCGCGCGCCACGTCTGAGAAGTACGAGTGGCGCCGGAAGGGTTCGCGCGCATGCACATTACTCAGGTGGATCTCGATGAACGGGATGTTCACGGCGAGCAGGGCATCGCGTAGAGCGACGCTCGTGTGTGTGAATGCGGCCGGGTTGAAGAGTATGTAGCTGATGCCGGCGGCCGGTGCGCCCTGGATTCGGTTGATCAACTCGGCTTCGGAATTGCTCTGAAATGCGTCGAGCTCATGGCCGAGTTCCTGCGCCAGCGTGTGCAGCAGGGCAGTGATTTCCCCCAATGTGC
>CBJNAT010000038.1:0-10469 GCA_966434585.1 uncultured Gammaproteobacteria bacterium
CATCGGCCCACGCGATGAGTTATGCCCGCTGTTCCGGGACATCTTCAAGTTCCACTGGAAAGATGAAAGCCGGCACGTCGTGCTCGATGAACTGGAGTGGCAGGACGAGCACGTCAAACTCTCTCCCGCCGAGCTCGACCGAGCGGTGGACGATCTCATCGCGCTGGTGGGTGCAGTCGATGGCATTCTCCAGCTGCAGTCGCAGGCCGACGCGGACTACTTCATTCGCAACGTGTCGCGATCTTTCAGCATCGAAGAAGCCACGCAGCTCCGGACTTCCGTGCTGAGTGCGTACCGCTGGCAGTACATCATCTCCGGCGTGCAGCACCCGCATTTCGGCCGGCTTTTGACGAGCATGACGACGACAGCGCAGATGTCGCGCATCCAAGCGGCATTGGCGCCGATCGTGAGCAGCTGACGGAGTCGAGCGCGTCAAGTCAGCGATTGCAAGAGAATTTCCAAAATGACTGCCGTGACGGTACCGATGTGGACCTTGCTCGGATTCGCCACCTGGACGTTGCTTCTGTTGATTGCGACGGTTGGCGTCTATCGATGGGTGCGGATCTTGTTCCGGAGCGCTCCGATCGCTTCATTCCAAAGCGATCGAATCGAGGGAGCCGATTGGTATCGGCGTGGGATGCGGGCGCACGCCAACTGCGTGGAAAATCTGCCGGTCTTCGGCGCCATCGTGTTCGTGATATCCACCATCGGGGTCGGCGGTCCCACTGTCGACTCCATGTGCATCGCTGTCTTGATCGCGCGAATGTGTCAGTCGCTCGTCCATGTCTGTCATGTGCAAACGAACGCGTTCGTGGCGGTTCGGTTCTCCCTCTTTTGCGTTCAGTTGGTCTGCTTTCTGGGACTCATTGCCATAGGGGTCGATCGCTCGATGGACAGTTTCACGAGTTTTTGACGCCTTGCGACACGCTGATTTGACTGCGCCTTGCTACAAGTACTCCCGCACATTGGGGAGCTCATCCATGCCGGACATCCATCTGGGTACATGTTTTTGTGGCGCAGTACGGTTCGAGGTGCTTGGCGAGCCACTGGAAATGGGGTACTGCCATTGCAATTCCTGCCGGAGCTACTCGGGAGAGCCGTTCAGCACCTACATCCTGTTCAAGGCACAGGACGTGCAGATCACGAGCGGCAGCGAATGGGTCGGCCACTTCAACAAAGCCGGCATCAGTGACCGGCAGTTCTGCAGGTGCTGCGGTGGCCGGCTGTTCACCGATCATCCCGGCATGGGCGTGATCGACGTACGTCCTGGGCTGTTGCCATCGATCGCCTTCAAGCCACAGGTGCATCTGCACTACGCCCAGGCCGTGCTGCCCGTCCAGGATGGTCTGCCAAAGCTGAAGGACTTCCCTGCTGCTGCTGGCGGGTCGGGTGAAGAGGTGCCGGAATGACCGAGACGCAATGAAGCGGCGCGGCTAACTAATGCCGACCGCCCACAACTTCCGAGAACCTCTACTTGGGCAGTGACTCTCGTGGAAACCCGCTTCGGCGCAACTGTTCGTCCTGTTCGACGATGAGCCGCGCGCAGTCTTCGACACCGATGGCATCGATACAGCTGATCTCGACGTGATATCGCATCATCAGCAGCGATCTGAGTTCGTCCCGATGCCTTGCAGCGACGGCATCGGCACGCATGCAGGTCTCGAAGTTGCCTTTGATCAAATCAAGGACCGTCTCGGGTTTGGAAAGGTCGGCGCCGCATGCGAGCGCCAGGCGTGCAATGCGCTGATCCAATGCATGGATCTCGGTATCGAAATGTTCTAAGTCGCTCACGCTCACACCTCGTGTCTGACGTGAATGGGCGTGCAGACATCCGTGCATGTAGCACTACGCGCCGAGCAGCTCAATCAGGGGTCACTCAGAGCCTGGCTACCGCTGTCTCTCATTCCATCGTCTGCAATCTTCTATCTTTCGCAAGCACGATCGCCTGCGCACGCGAACTGATTGCGAGCTTTTCGAAAATTCGCGTGACGTGGTTGCGTACGGTCTTTTCGCTGATGAACAACTGGCGGCCGATCTCGATGTTCGTGAGGCCCTCGGCAATCCGGACCAAGATTGCTCGTTCCCGCGGCGAGAGCACCGCAAAGATCGGATCTTCCGCATGACTTGCAGCCACACGACCGGTGAATGCAAGCACTTCATCCTTGAAGCGCGACCAGGCGGACTCCGACGCGAGCAGAATGTGGTTGCGCGATGCGAGCTCGACGAATCTCGCGTTGGGAATGCTCGCTGCGGTCAGGCGTCCTTCCGAGACCGGCACGGCTTCGTCGTCACGCGCGTGCAGGACGAGTGTCGGCACGGCAACTTGCGGCAGCCGGTCGACCAAGTCGACATGCAATCGAGATTCCATGATGCGGGCGGCCACTTCGGGCTTCGTGGTTCTCGCGCACAACTCGTTGAACCACTTGATCTGTTCTTCGTTCGCCTCGGGAATGAATCGGGAGGTGAACAGCTGCCGATACACTGGATTGTTCTGACCCCAGCCAAGCCGGGTCAACGCGATGATCGCTCGATAGCGCTGTTCCGCTTCGGGATCGTTGCGTACCGCTCTACCCTGAACGTAGCAGCCGTACAGAATCAAGTGCGAGACGTTCGCCGGATGGGCGATCGCATAGTTGATGGCCGCCGCTCCGCCTTGAGAAATCCCGAGCAGAACGAACGGTTTCTCCGGGCGCGCCACCTCGATGATGGTTTGGAGATCCTCACTCGAGCGCTCCGGCGATATGTCCGCGACATCCCATTGGCTCATGCCGCAACCGCGCTCGTCGTAGCGGACGAAGCGGAAATGCTCTGCAAAGAAGCGAATCCAGTGACTCCAGACCGGGCTATCCCAGTCGTATTCGAGATGCGAGAGCCAGTTGGATGCCTTCACGAGCGCCGGCCCTGCTCCGGTCTCGGCCCAAGCCAGCATCACCTCGTCCGGGGTTTTGGTCAGATGTATCGATTGGCGCATGATCCCCTGCTCCCGCGCGGCCGCATGGAAGTCTACTCACGGCGGGACAAACCTCCCATCCATCTCGACGGCTGGAGGTCATCGACGGGACATTCGGCCCCTACCGGCGGCGAACCTCGCTGAGCAGTATTTACCTCACACAAACGCCACTCCAGGAGAGCTGTCATGTCCGCCCTGCCGCAATTCAACTCCGCTGATCGCTACGCCCGCTGCATCAGTGCATCGAAGCGCGTCCGCTGGGACATCGATGCCGATGTGATCCGCGGCCGCCAGCTGGATACGAGCCACAAGTTCCTGCCCGACGGGCTGTCGCTAGTCGATCAATTGCCATTCCTGACGGCCGACGAGCGGCGCTTCATGAGCCAGGTACAGGGTCGCACCTATGCGAATCTGTTCGGCCTCGTCGAGCGCTTCATCAACGCGAAAGTGCTGGAGCTCAGCCGCGAGCATTGGTTCGGCGATCAGGTCGTGTTGGAGGCGCTCGTACGTTTCAGCGACGAGGAGCTCAAGCATCAGGAGTTGTTCCGCCGCATCGAGGCGCTTGCCGCTGAAGACATGCCGCCGGGTTACACAGTCAACGTCGATCCCAATGAGGTCGCCCACGCGGTGCTCGGCAAGTCCACCTGGGCCGTGCTCGCACTCACGTGTCACATCGAGATCTTCACACAGGTGCACTACAGAAAGAGCATCGCGCCCGACAAGAATCTTTCCGAGCTCTGGAAGGATGTCTTTCTTCATCACTGGCAGGAGGAGTCGCAGCACGCGATCCTGGATGAGTTGGAGTGGCAGCGAGAAGACGCCAAGTTGACGCCAGCCGAGCGCGAGCAAGCAGTAACCGACCTCATCGATCTCGTCCTCGCGGTGGATGGCATTCTGCAGGCGCAGGCGCAAGCTGACGCACGATACTTCGCCGTCTGCTGCAAGCGCACGTTGACTGCAGAGGAGCGCGGCGCCATCGAGACAGCCGTGCTCAAGGCATATCGGTGGCAATACATCGTCTCGGGCGTGCAGGATGGCCGCTTCCTGGGCGTCCTCTCCGGGATGATCACTGCGCCGCAACTCGAGCGAATCACGAGCGCGCTCGCGCCGCTGATGTAGCGTGTGCGACTGAGGACACCCGGTCGCCTGATGGTGTGTGATGGAGAAGACGCCACCGCCTGATCAGGTGACCGGCGACGGACAGCTTGTGCATACGTCTTCTCGAGGAGATCTCAGCATGGACCGATTCACTGGCGGTTGCCTGTGCGGCAACGTACGAGTCGTGGCGTCGGGACGTCCATATCGTGTCGGCCTTTGTCACTGCCTGGACTGCCGCAAGCATCACGGAGCGCTCTTTCATGCCTCCGCGGTCTTTCCTGAAGGTGCGGTGACGATCGAGGGTGAAACCCGCGACTACGCAGGGCGATTTTTCTGCCCGCGCTGTGGTTCGTCCGTGTCCTCGCGCAGCGCGGACGAAGTGGAAGTGAACCTGGGATCCCTCGATGCGCCTGATCAACTCATGCCAACGTACGAGCTGTGGACCTCCCGTCGCGAACGCTGGTTACCACCGTTTCCGATCGAAAGACGGTACGAGCGCGCTCGGGACAGCACGAGTCGATTCGATGAGTAGGATCCGTCTAGAAGATGAGCATCAGCAATCCAATCACTACGGCCAAACCGATTAAGAAGATGATCCCGACGGTGCTTGCAAGAAATTTCAACATCCGCGTTCCTCCGGACCGGGCCTTGAAGAGGTAATGGCGCTGCCGAGAAGAAAGTTCTGTGTGTAGATTGTGCACGGCCAGGAAACGAACCGGCGACGAGATCAATCATCTGCTGCTTCGCGATTGAGCTAAGCTGCAGCTGCCCTCCTCTTGGAGCACTCTCATGCAACTCGACGACTTACTGAATCAGTTGGGTGGGACTCAGTCGATCGCACGCGAATTGGGCGTCGACGCATCGCAGGTGCAGAACGGCGCGGCAGCGCTGTTGCCTGTCATTCTCGGCGGCTTCAAAAAGCAGGCGCAGGGCGGGGCGCGTGGATTGTCGAATGTGGGCGGATTGCTTGGACAGCTCGGTGGCGGCGGCGATGACGTGCTCTCGCCTAAACCGACCGACACCCGTCGCGGCGATGCCGTGCTCGGACAGATCTTCGGTTCGAAGGACGTGAGTCGTGCCGTTGCACAACAGGCCGGTACGCGAACAGGCATCGATCCGACGCTGCTCAAGCGAATGTTGCCGATGCTTGCGATGGTGGTCGCCGGCTACATGGCGAAACAAACTGGCACCGGCTCAACTCAAGGCGCATCAGCCAACAGCGCTGGTATGGGTGGTGCGTTGGACGGCGTGTTGGGCGGATTACTGGGCGGCGGCGCTTCTGCATCTTCCCGTGCTGGCGGCGGACTCGCATCGCTCCTCGACCTCGATGGCGACGGCAATCCGCTCGATGACATCCTCGGCTTGGTGAACAAGGCGAAGCACTAGTCCGGTTTCAGGCCTCGACCAGCTTCTGCAGCGTCTTGTGCAACTGCCGAATCCTCATCTCGGTGTACTTCGCGAGATGGACCGGAATCTCCTTGCCCATGGCTTTCAGGCCTTCTTGCACGTACGGCAGATTCGCCATGTCCTGATCGAACACGCCACCGAGCGCGCCGAGCTCGGCAGCGCTTGCAAACGGCTCGTCGTCGCGCAGCCAGTGCGTCGGCACGGGACTCGGTCGCGGCTGGTTCTTAGGTATACGCTTGAGCACATAGACATCCATGATCGAGCTATCCACGCCATCGGGCCTCCAGCGGTACACGATGTTCGGACTGTAACCAGCCCAGAACGACATGTTCGGGAACACGTTGTAGAGGATCGGATCGATCATTTCTGCGTCCGAGCACTTGCTGTAGTCGTGACCATCTTCTGCGGCAAGCACCTCACGCCGCTCTGCGGCAGCGAACGCTCGAGCCGTCATTCCGGGCGGCACCGCATCGCCATCCTGGCCGTTCAAGCGTCCGGATGTGCTCAACATGGCGCGCATGATCTGCGTCTGTGTGAGTGTCGAGCCATCGATGAACGGGCTCGGGATTCCCATGGCGGTCATTTGTCTCGAGGTGTAATCCGTGAAAACGTCATAACCGGAGTTCGCATCGCCGAGATAAGGCAGCAACTGTGGGTGTGTCGCAATGCTGTGGTGACTCTCCATGAACGCTTCGGCGGCCGCTTTCCAATTGCACGGATACTTCTTCGCCACGTGCACCGCGATGTAGGTGTTCTCGAGCGCATAGCCCTTGAAGTGCTCGGGGATCGGCGCGAGCACTCGTTCGAGCGGCGGCGCCTTCAAGTCGAACGAAACGAACACGAATCCGCCCCAGCATCCCACCTTCGCCTCGGGCAGTCGCAGTTGCTCCGGTGTGAGCTGCGGGAAGTCCCATGCCCAGGGGTTGTGTTTGAACGAGCCGTCCACGTTCCACTCCCACCCGTGGAACTGACAACGGAAGAAGTTGCGGCGGCCATCGTGCGTCGCGAGCTTGCGGCCACGATGCAAGCACACGTTGTATAAGGCTTTGATCTCATCCGGCGCCGAACGCACGATGAGGAGCGTCTTGCCGACCACTTCATACACGAGATAGTCGCCAACGTTTGGAATCTCCTCCTCGCGGCAGGCCATCTGCCAGCACCGCAACCAAACCTTCTCGATCTCGCGCTGAAAGAATTGTGGACACGTGTAATTAGTCGCCGGCACTGGGTCCGTACCGATATCTGGCACGTGGTCTTCGAGGAGAAACTGCGGCGCGGGTTTCGCATCAGTTCGCAAGATCTCCTTGTAGTTGGGACGCGAGTCGGGTCGATCGCCCGTCTTGAGATATCGAACGGCGGTGTTCATGGCGTTGACCTCTAAGCGACCGACGGGAGAGCGCGGTGGGTCGTGGCGCCCGATGGGCGCCCCGTGAGATCGGCGATCTGCCGGTAGAAATTCTGGATGGCGATTTCGTTGCGGCCCACGCACACACGTCGATGAGCGCCGCCCTCCAGACCTCGCTGGATGAGCTGGCCCAGCATGTAGTCTTCCTCGATGACCACCTTGGTGACGAAGCTGAAGAAATCTCGGAAACGTTGTTCCTCGGCCGGTGTCTCGGGCTTCTTGGGCAAGAAGATGGACTGGTAGACAACCGAGTTTTGCTCGTCCACCGGATAAACACGCCAGAGCTGGAAGTGATCTTCGACGACGAAGAACACGGTCGCCGGGAAGATGTAATAGACGAACGACATGTAGCGACGCGGCTCCCAAGCGTGCTCGGCAATGTGCTTCAGCTCATTGATGTTGAGGTTGGGTGAGGACTGCACGTGATTGCGGCTGAACTGCCGGTAATGACCGATGTTGTTGTAAGCACGCGCGCCGATGGTCGTCGGATGCAGCGCCGTGAAGTGATAGAAATCGTGATAACCCTCCAGCAATGACTTCCAGTTTTGTCGTACGGGAATCTTCACTGTGTCGAGCAGGTAGTGATCACGTAGTCCGAACTCGAGCAGGTCGGCACCGATACCCGCCTCCACAGCAGCGACGTCGAAGCTGCTGCCGGGAGCCGTTTGCACGAATATGAGCCCGTTCTGCTCCATAACCGGCACGCTCACGAGGCTCATTTCGTCTTTCTTGACGCACGGGAAACCTTCCGCCCCGCCTGGTATGCCGCGCAGCTTGCCCTCGAGCGTGTAGGTCCACGCGTGATAGGGACACGAGAACATCTTGCCCTTCAGGTGTCCCTGACCGATCGCAACTGGTGAGCTGCGATGACTGCAGATGTTGAGGTGCGCTTTCAGCTCGCCGCTCTGCGTTCGCGCAACGACCACCGGCACACCGGTATCGTTGAAAGTCCAGTAGTCGCCGGGCTCCTTCAGCAAGGCACTCGGACCAATGCAAAGCGGGTAATGTCGGAACAGTTTGTCGCGCTCGTAACTGAACTGTTCGCGGTCGGTGTACATCGAGGTGTCGAGCCACATCTCGGAGGCTGCGAGCGAGGTGTGATTCTTCGCGACGAAATCCATCAGCAGCTTGGCTTCTGCAACGAGGGCTTCTCTTTTCACGGCGGTCACCGGTGGCTCGAGGTGGCCGCGACAATAGATCCTCGAGTGCATTTGCCCCATCTGGGCAAGCCGTCGAGGCGCACGGGAGACCCACTAATGTCGGTCAGGCCTGATTGTTTTATGCACTCTCGGTCAGGGTTGTCTGTTTTGTTGAATGCCTGGAGCAGCCCCTGATGCTCAGCTTTCGGCGCAGCGCAGCATCCCAAGAGCGGAATACTCCTATAGCCCCCGGCCTCGCATCGCCGCACAGTCGCGGTCCCTTCCCTCGAGCGTCGCAAGCCACCGCATCGACGCTGCAATCCAAAGGAGGTCTGTATGGCACTGCGTATTGGCGATCGTGCACCGGACTTCGAGGCGGACACCACACAAGGTCGCATCCGCTTCCATGACTGGTTGGGCAGTTCCTGGGGGCTGCTGTTCTCGCATCCCAAGGACTTCACGCCCGTCTGCACAACGGAGCTGGGCTATTTGGCCAAGCTGCAACCCGAGTTCGAGAAGCGCAACTGCAAGGTCATTGGGCTCTCGGTGGATCCGGTCACGGACCATCAGAAGTGGCTCGCGGACATCACGGACGTGACCGGCGGTACCGTCAAATATCCGCTGATCGGCGATCATGATCTGGCCGTTGCCAAGCTCTACGACATGTTGCCCGCCGACGCTGGCGCTACGTCCCAGGGCCGCACGCCCGTGATGAATCAGACGGTGCGCACGGTGTATCTCATCGGGCCGGACAAGCTGATCAAGTCCATGCTGATGTATCCGATGAGCTCAGGCCGGAATTTCGATGAAGTGTTACGTTTGCTGGACTCGTGCCAGCTCACCGCTGAGTTCAAGGTCGCTACTCCAGTGAACTGGAAACATGGCGAGGACGTCATCATCGTGCCGGCCATCAGCGATGCGGAAGCCAAGGAGCGCTTCCCGCAAGGCTGGAGGACCGTGAAACCCTATATGCGAGTGGTCCCGGAGCCGCGCCGGTAAGATCCTTCCTATAGCCAATAGCACGGGAGGGGGCGGCGATGGTCTTCGATCAGATCACAAACGGCGGGTGTCAGTCGTATCTGATCGGCTGCACGGACACGTGTTCAGCCGCCTTGATCGATCCCAACATTCACCAACTCGATCGCTATCAAGGCATCGCCGCTCGGGAAGGCTTGCGTATTCGCTATGTGATCGACACGCATACCCACGCAGATCACTTTTCAGCCGCGCGTCACCTTGGGGCCCTGCTCGACATCCCGATCGTCACGCACCGTAGGAGCCCCGCACCCTATGCCGATATGCACCTGGATGACGGCGACATCCTGCGCCTCGGCAACATGCGACTGCAGGCCATCCACACGCCGGGGCACACCCGCGACTCGATGTGCCTCCTCGCCGAGGATCGATTGTTCACCGGGGACACATTACTCATCGGCGGCACCGGTCGTACCGATTTGCCCACAGGGGATGCGAACGCACTCTACGACAGCCTGTTCAACGGCATCTTGAAGCTCGATCCAATCCTCAAGGTCTTTCCAGCGCATGACTACAAGGGCCGCACGAGCAGCACCATTGGGCAGGAAATTGCCGAGAATCCCAGGCTGAAAAACGCGGATCGCGCAGCCTTCGTCGAGATGATGGAGCACCTGAACTTGTCTGCGCCCACACACCTCACGGAAGCCCTGCGGACGAACATGAGTGGTGGCAAGACGGTTGAGCAGTTGCTCTCGGAAGCCGCTGCCAAGGTAGCGTTCATGTCGCTCGCGGAACTCAAGTCGAAGGTCGCGCGCCGCGACCCCGATCTCATCGTCCTCGATGTCCGCGAACGTGGAGCTTTCCAAGCCGGGCACGTTCCGGGCGCTCGTAATCTGCCGCGCGGCGAGCTCGAGCTACGCGTGAACTCGGAGTTGCCCGATCCGACGATGCGCATCCTCACGGTCTGCGAGTTCGGCAAGATCTCGACGCTCGCGGCAGCGACATTGCGAGAACTCGGTTACCTGCGGGCCGTGGCGCTCGATGGTGGCATGAAGGCGTGGCGTGACAATGACTTCCCGCTGGAGCACGGATGAGCGCGCCCGCCCGCGATCGATACTCGCACGAGAAAGACCCTCGACTACTTCGAGCCTTGCGCCACGTCGTTGGCCCAACTCCAGGCTGCCGACACATTGGGAAAGCCGATGGTGCTCGTCAACACGATCAGCGTGTGTTGTATCTCGTCGAAGGTCGCACCTTCTTCTAGCGCACGGCGCACGTGACTGTGGACAGCCCCTTCTGAGCGGATAGCTGCAGCCGCGCCCAACTGAATCAGGTGCACGGTTTTCGCATCGAGCGGGCCAGACTGACGCGCGATTCTTCCCAACTGTTCGACCGCCGCCATGTACTCCGGCTGACTCTGCTGCAGATCTTCGTAGTTCGTTGGAACACTCATGGCATGTGCTCTCGAGCTGCAATCGTGATGCGAGAATCGACT
>CBJNAT010000039.1:0-10448 GCA_966434585.1 uncultured Gammaproteobacteria bacterium
GGCGCATCGATCAACCCGAGCAGCGCACCGGTGTGACGGGCGATCATCAATTCCTCGTTGGTAGGCACTGTCCACACCGACGGGCGGCTGCCGAATGCAGACATACAAGCTTCTCCCGCCTGGTTCGCGCGGTCGTCCAGCTCGATGCCGAGCCAAGCCGAAGCGTGGCAAATGCGGCGGCGGATCTCGGCCGATTTCTCGCCGATACCGCCGGTGAATACGATTGCATCGAGCCCACCGAGCACGGCGGTCAACGCGCCGATCTCCTTGACGGCGCGATAGATGAAGTAGTCCACCGCGAGCTGCGCGGCGGGGGCGTCGCTTGCAAGTAGAGTGCGCATGTCGTTGCTGATGCCTGAGATGCCGAGCAGCCCCGATTTCTCGTAGAGAACAGTCTGTACTTCCTGGGCAGACAGACCGAGTTCTTGAAAGAGATACAGAACCACACCCGGATCGGTGCTGCCCGGCCGTGTGCCCATGCACAAGCCATCGAGAGCGGTGAAGCCGAATGTGCTGTCGACACTCTTGCGTGCCTTCATCGCGCACATGCTTGCACCGCTTCCCAGATGGGCGACGATCACACGGCCGTCCGCAATATCCGGTGCGACGTCCGGCAGCACGGATGCGATGTATTCATAGGAAAGCCCATGAAAGCCGTAGCGCTGCAGATGCTCGCCACAGAGTGTGCGCGGTAAGGCAACCAGTCGTGCTACCGCAGGCTGATCGCAATGAAAGCTCGTATCGAAGCAGGCGACCTGGCGCACGCCTGGCATGCGCTCGACGGCTGCCTCGATCGCAGCAAGATTGTGTTTCATGTGCAGAGGCGCGAGCGGCGTCAGCTCACGCAGGTCACTCAGCACTTCCGGTGTCACTAGCGTCGGGCCGCGGTAGCGAGTGCCGCCGTGGACGACTCGATGGCCCACACCAGCCAATCGCGCCCGTCCGAATCGCGAGCGCAACCACTGCGCGAGTACGTCGAGGGCGCCGCGACCATCCCTGAGCCCGCCGTCCAGACGTCGATCTTCGATCGTCTTCCCCTGTGCATCGGAGACCACCAAGCGGGGCGCCGCGCCAAACCCCGCGATCTGGCCGCTCACATTGACTTCGCAGGGCGTTGGCGTCAGCCGCTCATACACGGTGAACTTCAGGCTGGAAGAACCTGCGTTCAAGACAAGCACGCGATCCGTGTTCATGCGACTGCTTTGCGATTCGCGAGTGAGGACTGGCGACTTTGTCGGCCAGCACCGCTACGCCGATGTAAGCATGTACGAGGCAAGCTCGATAGTCGCGGCGATGAGGGCTGCGGTTGCCCGTCCCACTTAGGTCGTTTCAGCCCAGCGCTTGCCTTCGTCCAGACGCGATACTCGTTCGTCCTTGCGTCATCGATTGCGCCTCGCCCTGGCCACTCGTCGGAATGAGCGCAACCCTACGTCGTCCTACGTAGCATCACTGGCGCGACTTGCCCGAACTGCGCATCCCATTCTGATGCGGGATACCTAAAGTGGACGCGCAATCTCTAAGCAGAGCCGCACGACGCACTCTGCACATTCCCATAGCGCGCTCACCGCAACTCGGCGCGATTCACCTCTCCTTGAGGAGGCATTCATGGCTGCTGTCACTACACCCAGCAAAACCAAACCCACAACCAGATCTTCTCGATTGAGCGAAGCGGAGCTGGGCCGCATCGATGCATGGTGGCGCGCTTGCAACTATCTCGCCGTGGGGATGATCTATCTGCGCGACAACCCGTTGTTGCGCGAACCGCTCAAGACAGAGCACATCAAGCACCGGTTGCTCGGTCACTGGGGAGCCAGTCCCGCGCTGTCATTCATCTGGGCCCACTTGAATCGCATCATCAAGCGCGACGATCTCGATGTGCTGTACATCGCAGGTCCCGGGCATGGCGCGCCGGGCGTGCTGGGACCAACCTATCTCGAAGGCACCTACTCCGAGGTGTATCCCGACAAGAGTCAGGATCTCGAAGGCATGCAGAGATTCTTCAAGCAGTTTTCGTTCCCGGGTCACATCGGCAGCCATGTCACACCAGAAACTCCGGGATCGATTCACGAAGGTGGTGAGCTGGGATACGCGGTTTCGCACGCCTATGGCGCGGCACTGGACAACCCCGACCTCATCGTCGCGTGCGTCGTCGGCGATGGCGAAGCGGAAACGGGACCGCTCGCGACGGCGTGGCACTCGAACAAGTTCCTCAATCCGATCTGCGACGGTGCGGTGCTGCCGATCTTGAATCTCAATGGCTACAAGATCGCGAATCCCACGGTTCTCGCGCGCATCAGCCACGAGGAGCTCGAATCGCTGTTCGTCGGCTATGGCTATGCGCCGTACTTCGTCGAAGGCGACGATCCCAACACCATGCATCAGAAGATGGCCGCGACGCTCGAGGAGGCGATCGGCAGGATCAGGGGCATCCAACGCGCTGCGCGCGATAACCGCAAAGCCGAGCGCCCGCGTTGGCCGATGATCGTGTTGCGCACACCGAAGGGCTGGACGGGACCGAAAGAGATCAAGGGCCACAAAGCCGAAGGATCATGGCGCTCGCATCAGGTGCCGTTCTCGGACATGCGCGAGAATCCGGAAAGCCTTGCGCTACTGGAGAGCTGGCTCAAGAGCTATCGGCCTGAAGAGTTGTTCGACGAGCAAGGTGCCCTCATACCCGAGCTGCGTGCACTGGCCCCTGAGGGTGCGAAGCGCATGAGCGCCAATCGACACGCGAATGGCGGGCTGTTACGCAAGGATCTGAAGCTGCCCGACTTCCGGGACTACGCGGTGGAAGTAAAGTCGGGTGGCACGATTCGCCACGAGAACACCAAGCCGCTCGGCGCTTTCCTGCGCGACACGATGCGCAACAACATGACCAACTTCAGAGTGTTCGGTCCTGACGAGACCGCATCGAACCGGCTGCAGGCGTTATACGAAGTCACGAAGAAGACGTGGATGGCCGACTTGCTGCCTGAAGACGAGGACGGCGGCGAGCTCGCGCGCGATGGACGCGTGATGGAAATGTTGTCCGAGCACACACTGCTCGGCTGGTTGGAGGGATATCTCCTGACAGGCCGACATGGCTTCTTCCATACGTACGAAGCGTTCGCTCACGTCGTCGATTCGATGTTCAACCAGCATGCGAAGTGGCTGGACATCTGCAAGAACCACGTTCCGTGGCGTGCGTCCGTGGCCTCGCAGAACATCCTGCTTTCATCGACCGTATGGCGCCAGGACCACAACGGCTTCTCGCATCAAGATCCGGGCTTCATCGACCTCGTCACCAACAAGAGTCCGTCCGTGACCCGCGTCTATCTGCCGCCCGATGCCAATACGTTGTTGGCCGTGGCCGATCAGTGTCTGCGCTCGACGGATTGCATCAACGTGATCGTCGCGGACAAACAGAAGCACATGCAGTTCACCACCATAGACGAGGCAATCGTTCATTGCGAGAAAGGCATCGGCATCTGGCGACGCGCGAGCAACGACGAGGGCGTCGAGCCCGATGTCGTGATGGCCGCCTGCGGTGACGTCGCCACCCTCGAAGCGCTGGCGGCGACTGCGATTCTTCGCGAGCGTCTGCCGGATTTGAAGGTGCGATTCGTGAATGTGGTCGATCTCTTCAGGATTCAGCCGGCCGCCGAGCACGCGCACGGGCTCACGGAGAGCGAGTTCGACAGCCTCTTCACTCGCGAGCGTCCGGTGATCTTCAATTTCCATGGTTATCCATGGCTGATCTACAAACTGGCGTTCCGCCATCACGTGAATCTGCACGTTCACGGTTATCGCGAGCGCGGCAACATCAACACGCCGCTCGAGCTGGCGATCCTGAACGAAGTCGACCGCTTCCACCTCGTGATGGACGTGATCGATAAGGTACCGGGCCTGGGCATTCGGGCAGCGCACTTGAAAGACGAGATGCGCAACGCCGTCATCGACCATCTGAACTATGCCCACCGCGAGGGCGCAGATCGGCCCGAGGTCACGGAGTGGGTCTGGCCGTACTGAGGCGGTGCGCAGGATCGGCAATGCAGTACAGGCGCCAGCGTGTCTACGTCATTCGTCATGGAGAAACGGAGTGGAGCGTCAGTGGGCAGCACACCGGCATCACTGACGTTCCGCTCACGCCCAATGGCCGCGCCATGGCACGCATGCTCGCGCACGCGCTGCGGGAGATGGAATTCGAAGTGGTGCTCTCGAGCCCCCTGCGACGGGCGCTCGAGACGTGCGAGATTGCCGGTCTCGGCAAACGGGTCGTGCTCGAGCCCGACCTCGTCGAATGGAACTACGGAGTGTACGAAGGCCGCACGCCACAACAGATTCGCCAACAGGATCCCGACTGGCTGCTGTTTCGCGACGGCGCACCGGGAGGGGAGACGCCGGAACAAGTGGGCGTGCGCGTGGACCGCGTCATCGCCAGGATCAGAGCCACCGAAGGCGACGTGGCGGTGTTCGCTCACGGTCACATCTTGCGGGTCTTCGGCGCCCGTTGGCTGGAGCTCGATGTGAGCTACGGGAGTCGCTTTCGCCTCGACACGAGCACGATCAGTGTCTTGAGCTACTACCACGGCATTCCGGCCATCGAGCGCTGGAACGATCGGCTCGCCCAATAAATGCGGTGACATCATGAGCGTCATCGAGAATCCCTCGCGAACGATCCTGCTGAACGACGAGCAGGGCGTGCGTCGAATCATCGTCGACACACTCGAGGGGCTGTGGAGCGTCGTCAACAATCTCACGCGCCTGCGACCTTCGACGCGCGATCGCTATCGCGTAACCATATTCGGCTCGGCCCGTACGCAGCCGGGACATTGGGTCTACCAGGAAGTGAAGCGCATGAGCGCCGCACTGAGCGCCCTGGGCTGCGACATCGTCACCGGAGGCGGGCCGGGACTCATGCAAGCAGCGAACGAAGGCGCACGCGAGGCGCAGGCGACGCAGCGCGTATCCAACATTGGAATCCGTGTGGAGCTGCCGTTCGAGCAACAGGCGAATCCGTTCGTCGAGCAGGTGTTCGAGCACAAGACTTTCTTCACACGTCTGCATCACTTCGTATTGCTCTCCGACGCCTACATCGTTGCGCCGGGCGGCATCGGCACGGTGCTCGAAGCGATGATGATCTGGCAGCTGCTGCAGGTGCGACATCTGCAGGACACGCCGCTGATCTTCGCCGGCCCGATGTGGCGCGGTCTGGTGAATTGGGCGGCGCAGTCGATGCGGCGTCCAGGCATGGAGCTCGCGAACGCAGCCGACTTGCAGATCCCGCGGTGCGTGGACGATGCAGATGCGGCGATCGCGGCTCTCCGTGAGCATTACGAGCGCTGGCTCGCCGCGCGCGACCAGAGCTGGAGCATCCATCCCACTACTTGAAGTGAGCACGAGCATGGCAAGCATCAGTCCGCCCCTTCGTGTGCCCGCCGCAATACACTCGATTCGCACAGGCCTAGAATCCAACGAGCTGCGCGCGGCGGTGCTCGACAACCTCGCCTATATGCAGGCGCGCACCCCCCAGCTGGCGACGCCGCACGACTGGTATATGGCACTGGCCTACAGCGTGCGCGATCGTCTTCTTGCACGCTGGCTCGCCACCATCAGCACCGTTGCACAGACGGATAGCAAGGTCGCTTGCTACTTCTCGGCTGAGTTCCTGATGGGGCCGCAGCTGAGCAACAATCTCGTCAACCTCGGGATCGAGCATGCGGCCCGCACTGCAATGGCAGATCTGGGGCAGGACTTCGACACCATCGCCGCAACGGAGGAGGAGCCGGGGCTCGGCAACGGCGGCTTGGGCCGGCTGGCGGCATGCTATCTCGACTCTCTCGCAACGCTGCAGATTCCCGCCATCGGCTACGGCATCCGTTACGAGTTCGGCATCTTCGATCAGGTCATCCGCGACGGCTGGCAGCTCGAAGTGACGGATGAGTGGCTGCATAACGGCAATCCGTGGGAGCTGATCCGCCCCGAGATCAACTTCCGCGTGAAGTTCGGCGGGCGCACCGAAAGCTATCGCGATGCTCAGGGTCGATACCGTGTGCACTGGCATGCCGGTCGTGAAGTGAAGGGCGTCGCGTGCGACATGCCGCTGCCGGGATTCGGCGTCAACACTTGCAACACACTGCGACTGTGGAAGAGCGAAGCGGTCGAATCCTTCGACTTCCAGGATTTCAACTCGGGCGACTACTACAGCGCCGTCGAAGAAAAGGTGGTCTCCGAAACGCTCACCAAAGTGCTGTATCCCAACGACGAGCCGGAGATCGGCAAACGCTTGCGGCTCGCTCAGCAATACTTCTTCGTCTCCTGTTCGCTACAGGACATGTTGCGCTTGCTAGATATCAAGGGCGCGTCGGTCGAACGCCTGCCTGATCTATTTGCAGCGCAATTGAACGACACGCACCCCGCGATCGCCGTCGCCGAGCTCATGCGACTGCTGGTCGATGAGCGGCTGCTGCCATGGGAACAGGCCTGGGCCATTACGCAACGAACGCTCGCGTACACGAACCACACCCTGCTTCCGGAAGCACTCGAGACGTGGAGCTTGCCGCTATTCCAGAACTTGTTGCCACGACCGCTCGAGATCATCTATGAGATCAACGCCCGCTTCCTGGATGAAGTGCGCCGGCGTTATCCGGACGATCCTGCGCGGATGGCGCGCATGTCGATCATCGATGAGCATGGCGAAAAACGTGTGCGCATGGCGAATCTCGCAACCGTCGGCACGCACGCCGTCAACGGCGTCGCGGCGCTGCATACACGGCTCCTGCGCGAGACAGTGTTGCGCGATTTCGCCGAGCTGTGGCCGGATCGCTTTTGCAACATCACGAATGGCGTGACGCCGCGGCGCTTCATGATCGTGAGCAATCCGCCCCTCGCCCGGCTGTTGGACGACGTCATCGGTCCCGACTGGGTCCGTGATCTGAGCCGACTGAAGGAGTTGGAGCGGCACGTGAACGACAAATCGTTCTGCGACGAGTGGTCGCGGATCAAGCGTCAAAACAAGGAGAACCTGACCGGACTGATCGGCGAGCGAACCGGGATCGTGACAGACCCAGGCGCGCTGTTCGACATTCAGGTGAAGCGCCTGCACGAGTACAAGCGTCAGCACTTGAACGTGCTGCACATCATCACACTGTATCGACGGCTGCGCGATAACCCGCAACTCGAGCTTGCGCCGCGCTGTTTCATCTTCGGCGGGAAAGCGGCGCCGGGCTATCGCATGGCGAAGCTGATCATCCGGTTGATCAATGGGGTCGCGGCGGTCGTGAACAACGATCCGGCGGTGCGAGGCAGGCTGCAGGTGGTGTTCTTCCCGGACTTCAACGTGAAGAACGCACACGCGATCTATCCAGCCGCCGACGTGCACGAACAGATATCCACCGCGGGCAAGGAGGCCTCGGGTACGGGCAACATGAAGTTCACGCTGAACGGCGCCGTGACGATCGGCACGTTGGACGGCGCGAACGTCGAGATCCTCGAGGATGTCGGCGCCGACAACTTCTTCCTGTTCGGGCTCACGACCGAGCAGGTGCAGGAAGTCAAGGCACGAGGCTACCGACCGCGCGACTATTACGAGCGCGATCCTGAGCTGCGGGGCGTACTGGACATGGTGGGAAGCGGCGCGTTCTCCGACGGCGACGGTGCTCTCTTCCGTCCCCTGCTCGACCATCTGCTCGAGCACGACACCTATCTACTTCTCGCTGACTATCGCTCCTACGTCGATGCCCACGGCAGAATCGATGCGGCCTTTCGTAACAGAGCGCAATGGACACGCATGTCCATATTGAATGTAGCTCGCGGCGGAAAATTCTCGTCGGATCGCTCCATCCGGGAATACTGCAGTCGCGTGTGGGACGCGAAACCGGTGCCGATCCATTTGGAGTTCGAGCCGTGAACGGGAACGCGAGCGCGGCGACGCTCACCGATTCACCCGCATGGCAAGCGCTCGCATCCCATTATCGCCAGATCCGCGGCGAACACCTGCGCACACTGTTCGCCGCCGATGCGCAACGAGGCGAGCGCATGACGCTCGAAGCCGAGGGCATTTATCTCGACTACTCGAAGAATCGCATCACGAGCTCGACCATCGAGTTGCTGTTTCGGCTCGCTGAAGAGCGGCAGATCGCAAGTCGTATCGCCGCGATGTTCCGCGGCGAACGGATCAACGTGACCGAGGACCGTGCCGTGCTGCACGTGGCCCTGCGTGTGCCACGTAGCACGACGATCGAGGTCGACGGCAAGAACATCGTGCCGCAAGTGCATGAGGGGCTCGATCGCATGGCGAGCTTTGCAGACCGAGTCCGCAGTCGCCAATGGCTCGGCCACAGCGGCAAGCCCATTCGCAACATCGTGAACATCGGCATCGGCGGCTCGGATCTGGGGCCTGCGATGGCGTACGAGGCGCTGAAACCATACAGCGATCCTGGGTTGACGTTCCACTTCGTCTCGAATGTCGACGGGAGCGACCTGGCCAGTGCACTCGCGCATCTGGATCCGCGCGAGACACTGTTCATCGTGTCTTCGAAGACGTTCACCACGCTCGAGACCATGACGAATGCACGCAGTGCACGGGAGTGGTCGCTGGCAGCGTATGGTGGCGATCCGACCGCCGTGTGGCGTCATTTCATAGCGGTGTCGACGAACGCCGCTGAGGTCGCCAAGTTCGGCATCGCGGCGGAGAACATGTTCGTCTTCTGGGATTGGGTGGGCGGACGCTACTCGATGGAGTCGGCGATCGGCATCTCGACCATGATCGCCATCGGACCCACGCGCTTCCGCGAGTTGCTGGCGGGCTCGCACGCGATGGATGAGCACTTTCGTACTGCGCCGCTCGAGCGGAACATGCCGGTGCTGCTCGCCCTGCTCGGTATTTGGTATGCAGATTTCTTCGGCACACAGAGCGTTGCAGTGCTGCCGTACGATCACCACCTGCGACGCTTCCCCGCGTATCTGCAACAGCTGATCATGGAGAGCAACGGCAAGCACGTCACGCTCGCAGGCCAGGCGGTGCGCGTGCCGACCAGCCCTGTGTACTGGGGCGAGCCGGGCACGAATGGTCAACACTCCTTCTATCAGCTCCTGCATCAGGGCACGCAACTCATTCCGTGCGAATTCATCGCGTTCGCGCAGCCGCTGCATGGATTGCGATCGCATCACGATCTGCTCATCGCTAACGTGCTGGCGCAAGGCGAGGCATTGGCTTTCGGCAAGACCGCCGCGGAGCTGCGCGCTGAAGGTTGTGCGGAAGCGCTGATTCCACATCGCACATTCGAGGGTAATCGCCCGTCCAATATGCTGCTGCTGGAGCGCCTGACCCCTGCAGCACTCGGCAAACTCATCGCGCTGTACGAGCACATGGTGTTCGTGCAGGGCGCCATCTGGGACTTGAACTCCTTCGATCAGTGGGGCGTGGAGCTTGGTAAAGTACTCGCGGCACGCATCGTTCCGGAGCTGACGCCCACGCACGTGCCGACATTGACGCACGACAGCTCGACGAATGCGTTGATCCGTCGCTATCACCAGCTGCGCGGCCAAATGTCATGAGTGTTGCAGAACGAGTCGTACGCCTACCGGAAAAGCCGACGGCGCCCTATGCGACACGGCCGGGGTCGCATGTCCCACCCGGTGCGCACGCGGACGCCGGCGGCGTGAATTTTTCCATTTTTGTGCGCGACGATGTCGACGCGGAACTTTGCCTGTACGCACACGCCGAGGACCCTGCACCGATGCAGGTCATCCGCCTCTCGCCCGACCTCAACCGCACCTACCTTTTCTGGCATGTGTACGTCGAACAGCTTCCGCCGGGCACGTTCTACACGTGGCGATGCGGCGCGCATGGATGCAAGCCCGAGGAGCTACGCGAACTGCTCGATCCTTGGGCCCGCGCGACGAGCGATCGGCGTTGGGACCGCCGCGCAAGTATCGCGGGGAACATAGCCGGTAACAGCTTGCGCGCCATCGTCTGTGAACCGCTCGGAGAGCCGGCGCCGTTCATACCGCCAGATGACACGGAGGCGGTCATCTACGAGATGCACGTCGGCGGCTTCACGCGTCATCCCTCCT
Organism: uncultured Gammaproteobacteria bacterium; assembly: GCA_966434585.1. Taxonomy (GTDB): domain Bacteria; phylum Pseudomonadota; class Gammaproteobacteria; order Steroidobacterales; family Steroidobacteraceae; genus DATELY01. Next base: position 10,057 of record CBJNAT010000039.1, read on the forward strand.
CGGGCGTGCATCATCCGGGCACGTTTGCCGGTGTGATCGAGAAGATTCCTTATCTACAGGCACTCGGCATCACACACGTCGAGTTCCTGCCGGTGATGGCCTTCGACGAACAGGATGTTGCAGATTCGACCTTCGCACTTGGGTTGCGCAACTACTGGGGCTACAACACCTACGCCTTCTTTGCACCGCATCCGAGCTACTGCGTCGACGCCGCGCAGGCACCGCGTGAATTCCGCGAGTGTGTGGACGCCTTGCACGCCGCCGGCATCGGTGTGCTGCTCGATGTGGTCTTCAATCACACAGCCGAAGGGGGTCGCAGCGGGCCGACCATCAACTTCAAGGCGATCGCCGGCGAGCTCTTCTACCATCATGAAAGCGGCGATCCGAGCCGT
>CBJNAT010000040.1:0-10332 GCA_966434585.1 uncultured Gammaproteobacteria bacterium
AGTGAAAATCCGGTAGCTGTAAAACGCGAAAAAGATCGCCAGTAAGACCTCGATGATTTCAGGGTGCAAGTACGCGCCACTGTACGCTGCGATCACCGCAAGAATTGCGAGATTGGGTGCGGGCGCGATCGTCCCGAGGATGGATGCAGGCGCCCGCGCAGCCAGCACCATGGATCCGAGCGTCGCCAATGCGAACAGCACGGCGACGACTTTCCAAGAGCTTGTCAGGACCGTCTTGTCGACCAGGTTGTGGAGTGTCGTTTCGCGCTGATAATTGATCTGCGCCCATTCCTCGGGCGTGTCGAAGCGGAACAACGTTTGCCCCCAACTGATTTCTTCCATTCCCACGAAGAACAAAACGGCGGCGACAGCACATAGTGCTGCGGCGAGCAGCTCCAATATGAATGTGAGGTACTCGAGCGGACCTTCCTTTTCAAACACGAATCCGATTCCGAGGCCGAGTCGCTTCTGCAACGCATAGGACCCGGCGATCACGAGGCCCGTAACCGTGGAAGCGAGCAGTACCCAGATGGGGTTCGGAGTGCGCAGTCTTTGGATCCGCAGCGGATCCCATTCGAATATCGCCTCGACTCGCTTGCGCCAGCGAACACGTGACAGGCAAATTAGAACTAATCCGGCGCCGGCGCTTATCAAGCTCCCATACATGACTAGATACACAAGCTGCCGCGCGCCTGCGTCGAGATTGCACCGTCAGCACTGCCGATGCGGCTCGCCAGGGTAACCAGAGCGTCGAACGAGAGATAGCGTGCGGCGAGCAGAGTTAATGCCGCGGCAAGCGCACAGATACCCCCACCCAGGAGTAATCGGGATCGCCAACGATCAGCAGAACTCGGTGCCGAGCCCGACATTGGATCCATGTATCCAAGCCCCCTTCGAGTAGCCTAGGGTGTCCTCGAGGAATGCCTACATACATGCGAAAGTTCTAATCGTTCTCGATTGCGCACTAGCCGCTCTTGGCGGGGGCTCCGATGTCAGGTTTACATTCTTGCACTACCGCTTCGCCTCCCTCCACACCCACGGTTCCACTCTCTGCTTCACCGGCAAGGCCCATAGCCCCCGCTTCGCATCCCGTGCCGCGTTCTCTGTCTCATATAGCTGCGCGTCGTTCGAGTACTCGGCGTTGAACCAGGCCGCTCCACGCTCGACCATCTCCTCATTGATGCACTGGCTGCCAACCCAAACGAATGCAATCGTGCGTCCATAACGGTCCGTGTCGGTGGGCACGAGAACGAGTTGCTTGCCGTGGATGAAATGGTCCAGCGCACGGGTGGCCTCGTTGCCGTACGGCTGATCGTGTTCCGGAGCATCGGCGGCGGCGAGGCGGAAATCCATGACGACGCCCTGGACCTTCGCCTCGAATGTATCGCCGTCTTTCACTCGCACGAACGGCCCGAAGAACACGCCTTCGTCGCCGGCCTTCGGCGGTGTCTCGAGCGAGCAGGTCTCGAGCTTCCCCCGAGCGAGGCGTTCCGGATGGCAGTGGTTCTGGTTGGCCTTCTGTTCTTGATGACATCCGTTGCGATCGAGTCCGCCCGGATGACTCTCGGCATGACGCGTTGGCATCGCACAGCACAGCAGTGCCGCTACGATGGTCGGAGTGACGGCCCAGGCGATTGGAAAGTGCTCAGAACGCGTCTTTCTTGACCTTCTGTACTGTCGAGTCTCGAGGCTTCGGCTGCTCGGGCCAGCCGCCGGGCGCGCGCTTCTTCTCCAAAGCCTTCTTGATCGTGTCGCTCCAACTGCTCTTCGCGGCAGGCTTGGTAACCTTGGCAGCCCGAGCGCTCTTCTTCTTCGCAGTAGCCATGGTCAGATCCTGAGTTGCGGGTAAAGCTCGTCGAACTATAGGACGTTTTCGGCACGGGATAGGTCCGAAGCGTCTCGTCAGAAGACCGGTCACCCTTGCTTGATGTGACCGGTCCGGCCCGCGTTGCCTTCAGAACGCATCCTTCTTCACCGGCAACACCGGCTCCGGCGGCTGTTCCTGGCCAGGCCAGCTGGGTGCTTCTTCTTTCTTCTTCTCCAGCGCTTGCTTGATCGCGTCGGTCCAGCTGACCTTCGCTACCGGCTCGGCCACTTCGGCAGGCTTGGCTACTGGTTTCGCGGCCTGGGTAGGCGGCGCAGCCTTGGCGCGCTTCGTCACCTTCGCGGGTGGAGCTGCCTTTTTGGGCTTGGCTTGCTTCGCGGCTTTAACAGGCTTTGCGGCCTTCTTCACCTTGGCCGCCTTCTTCGGCTTTGCGGCTTTCTTCGGCTTTGCAGCTTTGGTGACCTTCTTCGTCTTGGTCGCCTTGCTGGCCTTTGCCGCTTTCTTGAGCTTGGCTGCCTTGCTCGACTTAGCAGCTTTCGCGGACTTTGAACTCTTCGCTTTCCGGACCTTCTTCTTTGCTGTCGCCATCTCGTGCGTCCTCGTTGCGATAAAACCTTTGCTAACTATAGATCTACGGCTGTGCGCGTGGGTGAGCGTTTTTTGTTTGCGGGTATGAATCTCAGCTTTGCCAAGATAACCCTCACCCTGTCCCTCCCGTGACCGGAGGGAATCCCGCGGGACAACCGGGAGAGGGGACGCTCTCGATCAAGGGCAGTGGGACGCTCGCGATGGATCGCAGCGTTCCACGTGATGAGTTTTTCTCGAAGCCCTCAGAGCAACGACTCCCATGCCGGCTTCTCGAGTGCCTTCAGGAACTCTAGATACTCGGCCTTCCGCGCAAAGATCTTCTCCGCGAGCGGGATGTTCACGAGCACGGATATCTGGTCGTGGCCGTCCGTTGTGATGCCGAGATTCAAACGAGCGCCTTTGTGCAGCATGACGCCGTAACTCCATTGCTTCACGTCCTTGTCGGGATTGCTGTACGCGGCGATCAATGACCAGCCGAACTGGCCGTGCAGCACTGCGTCGTTCTGCCAGGACCAGGCGTTGCGACCGAAGACTTCCACGACGAACGCCGGGGCGAGCTCATTGGTGTTGTCTGCACCGTTCACCCACTGCATTGCAGCCGAAGGATGCAACAGGATCAGTTGCGACTGGGGGACCTTGCAGAAGCCCATTTGGATCTTCGTGGTCGGATCCACGGCGCACAGGTTCTTGTCCTTGACGAAGGGCCGGAATGGCGCTTCCCAAGCGTGCACATGCTGATCCATGAGGAAACCGTTCACCGCAACTTCCCACCAGTATTGCGGCAGTGCTCTGTTGAAGTAGGCGTCCCAGCGTGCGGACATCAGTTGCGCATCGGCAAAGTGCGCTTGCAGCTGCGGGTGATCGACGTAACCCACGAGACGGTCCATCAGCTTCAGCACACGCAGGAGGTCCACGCGACTGTCGTAGGCGGGGCACGGTGTCGGCGGCGAGGCGCAGCCCATCGGTTGTGCAATGCGGACCGTATCGTTGAGCACCGGTGCATCGCCGACGGGCGGGAGTTGCCAGAATGAGTTGCGGATCGCGCCGAGGCGCTGTTCGAGCGTTTGGTTCGCGTCGGTTGCTGCTCTGAGCTCGTCGTTGAGCTCGGTGAGCGCTTCGTCCCATGCGGCGGCATCGACGTTGGCATGCGCTCGCGATCGCGCGAAGTCGCGCAATCGAGTCAACGCTTTCACCATGGCATCGAGTCGCTGCTGCGCAGTGTTCGCGTCGGGTGTCGCTGCCTCGAAATCAACGACGACCGGATTGTTGTCCTCGCTGTTGTCGCCGACACATTGCCGCGCGAGCGCGAGCGCTAAGTCGTAGTTACCGGCCTCGGCGGGCAATTGCTGCACATTGCACTGCTGCGCGAATGCATTGCCGCACACGAGTACAGCAACACACAGGAGCAGTCGGGCACTCTCCTTGATGCGGGACATCAGCCTTCTCCATCGCGCAACGTGGATTCATCCAGCACGAGCGTGCGCAGGTCCACCAGCATATTGACGATGTCGAGCCACTTGTCGGCTCTTGCACCCAAGAGATTCCTGAGCTGACCTTTGACGAGGGTGAGATCGCTGCCCTTCAATCTGTCTTGCCGCCACATCGCCAATGCCTCGCTCACGTCTTTCTTGCGCACGGCTTCGACGCCAACGAGCGTGTTGATGATGACGGAGTTGACGGCCGGGTGGCTCAGGTAGTGGTTCAGGCCATGCACGTTGATGTCCTGAATGTCGCTCGCGTCGAGCACCACATTGGTGAAGAGGACCTCGCGCTGGTCGGGCGGCAGGCCTTCTGGCAGCCAGTGCAATGGCGGCTTGAACGGATCTACGAGTGGGAACGGATCCAGCTCGTGTCGGAAATTGCAGTAGCGCCAGCACATGCCCAATGCATCGACGGTGTGCGGCCGGACCTTCGATGAGTAGAAGTCCCCGCCGCGATTCCACAAGAGCTTGGCGACGTTCGCCACCATGAACACGAAGTCGGGCTTGAAGCGATCACCGAGCAATACACCGTCGACCGGTTCCGTGAACATGGCGTGCAAGGTGTCGTTGACGATCGCGGTGCCGAGCGAATGACCCAGAATCGACCAGGACGGCACATCGTTTTCCGGGAACGCTTTCAGTCGCTTCAAGATCTGCAATCGCACCCATTGATTGACGCGCTCGGCGATCGGCTTCATGAAGCGGTACAGCACGACGTCGAGCGCATGCGTGCGCCAGAAGTCCTCACCGGTCGCGCCGTTCGCCAGGTCCACGAGCCGATTCGCAGCTGACGATGCGAGGCCTGTCGCGACCAACGCACCCGCTGCGGCAGCCGCATTGATCTGCCACTGGGTACGGATCTCCTCGAAGATGTCGTTGTAGACGATCTCGACGAACTCGAACTGATTGGTCAGGCCGAGCTGCTTGACGAGTGGGTACTGCGCGAACGCCTCGTTGAACGTCCTCTGCGCATCGAGCGACCAGTCCTTGTTGTACGAACCCATGCCATGAACGATGAAGAGCTGGTGTTTAGCCATCGGGGTGTCCTTTCGAGGTGGGATCTCTTCGACGCGCTTGCTGTGAGGGGCGGTCATCCGTGCTCGCATAGTGCCCAAATCCGGGTAAGCCGTCGTATGGTGACGTCAATCGCGCGATAAAGGCCAGTGTCCTTTCGACGGAGGCGGCGCGCTCCCCATTTTTTAGCGCACGAGCACGCTTCTGATCGACCCGTTGTCCGGCACTGCCTCGAGCACTTGCACGCCCAGGAGATTAGGCAAATCGCTCGGCGGCCACTCGCTGGATCCCGTTCCGGTCGGCAGGTACTCGTGCGTCGCTGTTAGAGCAGGATCGTCGCACGACGTCCGCGCGAAATACTCTCGTAAGTCTGTGCTTCGACGCCAACCTGAAGCGGTGAGACGGCCGCGATTCCAAGGTCTGCGCAGCTCGTAGATGCGGTTCTCGCGTTCGAGCTGCATACGGACAACAACTCCGGGCTCCTCACGCAGCATGCGCGGGATCTCCTGCTTCCAGTCCGCACGCGGTGGTGCCCACGTAACACTCGCGATGCGCGTCTCCCAATGCTCGACGGCCGCATCGATGGCGCGCTCGCTCGGTGTGCACTCCACCATGTGCGCCTCGATGGCTGTGCCGCGCAGTTGAGGTTCGGGAAGGCAGAAGTACAGCGTGACGATTGCGAAAAGTGCTGCGCCAACGAATAGCGTTCGCCACTTGAGCGGATTCGGAATCGGCAGCACGCGCAGCAACGCGCCGAGGATGAGTCCGCCGATTGCACCTCCTGGGCCTGTGATGAAGAGACCCAGCAGGGGGCCTTGATTCGCATCAGGGTTGAGCAGTATCGGGCCGAAGAAACCAGCCACGAAGCCTACGGCACCGAACAGGAGTGCCGCGAAGGAGATCCGTGGTGCAGTCGTTCGTGCAGGCGATGCGACCACGAGCTAGAACCAGAATGCGAGTGCGAGGGTGAGAACGGTGTACGCGCCGATAGCCGACCAATATTCGAATGGCTGTTCATTGCGATGGTATGTCCGCCCGCGTATGCCGGCTTTGGCATAGACGACGCGCGTGACCAGCGCCCGCGTCACGTAGGCGGCCATCAACATAGCGAGAACTTTGAACATGAACGCCACTGCTATACAGCGCCTTGGTCAGCCGATCATGGACGCGTGCGTCTGCTGTGGCCGCCGAGGCGGTCACGCTTTGCCTGGCTTGCCTGCTAGTGAGTCGAGCCGCGAAGAAGCCTCAGGTACCGTCGCTAAGACCGTAGCCACCGCCGCCCGGCGTCTCGACGACGAACACGTCACCCGCCCGCACGTCGACCTGGCCGGTGTGACCGATCGTCTCGACGCGCCCCTCGTTGCGTTCCACGCGGTTGCGCCCGACGTCTCCTGGTTCGCCGCCCGCGATTCCAAAGGGCGGCACTTTGCGATTGTTGGAAAGGATGGAGACCGTCATTGGCTCGAGAAAACGGATGCGTCGGGTTGCGCCATCGCCACCGTGCCATCGCCCGGTACCGCCGGAGCTCGCTCTGATGGCAAAGCTCTCCAGACGAACGGGGAAGCGCAGCTCCAGAACTTCCGGATCGGTCAAGCGCGAGTTCGTCATGTGGGTTTGCACGACGTCCGTGCCGTGGAAGCCATCCCCAGCACCGGAGCCACCGGAGATCGTCTCGTAGTATTGATATCGCTCGTTGCCGAACGTCAGGTTGTTCATCGTCGCTTGCGCGGAGGCCATGACGCCCAGCGCACCGTACAACGCATTGGTGATGACGCTCGACGTTTCCACGTTCCCTGCAACGACCGCTGCGGGATAACGTGGGTTGAGCATCGACCCTTCAGGAATGATGATCTTCAGCGGCTTCAGGCAGCCCGCGTTGAGCGGGATGTCGTCGTTCACGAGCGTACGAAAGACGTACAGCACGGCGGCGACTGAAATCGCCGCGGGTGCGTTGAAGTTGTTGCCTTGCTGCGGCGAGCTGCCAGTGAAATCGACGATGGCCTCACGTCGTGCACGGTTGACGGTCACTCGCACGCGAATTCTTGCGCCATTGTCGAGTGGATAATCGAACTCGCCATCGTGCAACGCCGTGATTACGCGGCGTACGGCTTCTTCGGCATTGTCCTGCACGTGCCGCATATACGCCTGTACGACGTCGAGGCCGAAGTGCGCCACCATACGATGGATTTCTTCCACACCTTTTTGATTCGCGGCGATCTGCGCGCGCAGGTCGGCCACATTCTGCTCTGGATTGCGTGCGGGGTACTTCGCGTGCGTGAGCGCTACTCTCACTGCCCCTGCTTGTATCCGCCCCGTGCGCCCATCGACGAGCTTCAGGTTGTGCAGCAGCACGCCTTCTTCATCGAGCGCGATCGAGTGCGGCGGCATCGAACCGGGTGTCAGGCCACCGATGTCGGCGTGGTGGCCCCGCGAGCCGACGTAGAACAGCACGTTGGCACCAGCAGCGTCGAACACGGGCGTGACCACAGTGACATCGGGCAGATGCGTACCGCCTGCATACGGGTCGTTCAGCACGAACACATCGCCTGCCACCATCGTGCCCGCGTTCTCCCGCAGTACCGTCTTGATGCTCTCGCTCATCGAACCGAGATGCACGGGCATGTGCGGCGCGTTCGCGATCAAATTGCCGTCGCCATCGAATAACGCGCACGAGAAGTCCAGCCGCTCCTTGATGTTCACCGAGCTCGCCGTGTTCTGCAGGCGCACGCCCATCTGCTCGGCGATGGACATGAAGAGGTTGTTAAACACTTCGAGCATCACCGGATCGACGCGTGTGCTGACGCTGCGTACATCGTTGCGTTCAGCGATTCTCGTCAACACGAGGTCGTTGATGGCGCTGACCTCGGCTTGCCAGCCGGGTTCGACAACGGTGGTGGCGTTCGCTTCGGCGATAATGGCTGGGCCGACGACACGGGTGCCGGGTTGGAGGTGGTCACGCACGTGAAGAGCGGCGGTGTGCCATACGTTTGCTGTAAACATTGGCACCGTTGCTCTGACCCCCTCTCCCGGTTGCGGGAGAGGGTTGGGGTGAGGGTCTTCTGCCGAGGCTCAGCTGCCCTCACCCGCCGCTCTCGCGTCGACCTCTCCCGCAACCGGGAGAGGTGTAGTGTCTTCGCCAGAGCGATGCACCGCCTCAACCGACACTGCTTCCACCACCAACTCGCGTCCGGGCATCAGAAACGAATATTGCTGTCGATAGTCCCGCTCGAACTGCGCACTCATGTTCTCGCACGATGCGTGCTGCACGATCAGAGCAGTGTCTGTTCCCGCATAGCGCAGGTGCACTCGACGGCGCACGTCGATGGTTGCTCGCTCGATGCCTTGCGCGTGCAGCTCCACGCACGCCTGCTCGGCGAGTTCCTCGAGCACGCGGTCGAGCGTTGGCATGGCTGCGTCAGTCAACGTGATCTCGACCGAACGTTCGCGCATCGCGAGTTGATCTGCGACACCCATGCCATATGCGCTCAATACACCTGCCAGGGGATGAATGAGCACGCGTCGCATCCCGAGTGCATCCGCGACGCGACACGCATGCTGACCACCCGCACCACCGAAACTCGTCAGCACGTACTGCGTAGCATCGTGTCCGCGCTGCACCGAGATGCGCTTGATCGCGTTCGCCATGTTCGCGACCGCGATCTCGATGCAGCCCTCTGCGATGGCTTCGGGTGTTCGACGCTCGCCCGTGGCACGTTCGATGTCGGCTGCGAGCTCGATGAACCGTTCGCGAACGATTTGCACATCGAGCGGTTGATCCGCATGTGCACCGAACACGTGAGGAAAGAACTCAGGCTGGATCTTGCCGAGCAGCACGTTGCAGTCGGTGATGGTCAGCGGGCCACCTCGGCGATAGCACGCCGGCCCTGGACTCGCAGCGGCTGATTCAGGCCCCACTCGCAAACGAGCGCCGTCGAAGCGCACGATCGAGCCGCCGCCGGCTGCGACTGTGTGAATGCTGATCATCGGTGCGCGTACACGCACGCCGGCCACGTGCGTGTCGAATGAGCGTTCGAACTCGCCGGCGAAGTGCGAGACGTCGGTGGACGTGCCGCCCATGTCGAAGCCGATGACCTTGTGAAAGCCCGCGCGCTCACTCGTTCGGGCCATACCAACGATGCCACCGGCTGGACCTGAGAGTATCGAGTCCTTGCCTTGGAATGAGCGTGCATCGGTCAGTCCGCCGTTGGATTGCATGAACTGCAAGCGAGTGCCCTCCGGCAGTTCACTCGCAATTTGCTGGACGTAACGATGGAGGATAGGCGAGAGATAGGCATCTACGACCGTGGTATCGCCGCGCGACACCAGCTTGAGCAGCGGGCTGACTTCGTGCGATGCCGAGACTTGCGGGAAACCGATCTCACGCGCGAGTGCGGCGACTCGAGCTTCGTGCTGCGGGTAGCGGTACGCGTGCATGAAGACGATCGCCAGCGATCGATAACCTTCGTCATACGCGCTTTCGAGGTCGGCACGCACTCGCATCTCGTCGAGCGGCAACACAGTGTCACCGTGTGCACCCAATCGTTCGTGCACTTCCACCACCTTGGAGTAGAGCACCTCTGGCAGGACGATGTGCCGATCGAAAATGCGCGGACGATTCTGGTAAGCAATCCGCAGCGCATCGCGGAAACCGCGTGTGATGAACAACACCGTCGGCTCGCCTTTGCGCTCGAGCAGCGCATTCGTGGCGACAGTGGTGCCCATCTTGATGACGTCGATGGTGTCGCGAGGAATCAGTGCGCTGGTTGGCACATCCAGCAGGCGACGTATGCCCGCTATCGCCGCATCTTCGTACTGCTCGGGATTTTCGGAAAGCAGCTTTTGCGTGAGCAGGGTGCCGTCCGGCCTGCGCGCCACGATGTCCGTGAAGGTGCCGCCGCGATCGATCCAGAACTGCCAGCGGGCTGAGGTCATCGGTTGAGTACCGCGGCGCAGCGGCCTATCGCATCGCGCCCAGTCGCGCGAGCATAGCTGTCAGGCGCTCGGGGGTCATGTCGATGTACTCGCAGACCCGGCCCCAAAGCATCGCAGTCGGCACATTGGCGCCGCCGCGTTCCTCTTGGGTCTTGTGAAGAATCCAGAGGACTATGCGCTCCTCGCGTGTAAGGCCGTCGCGGATGTCGGGTATTTGGTCGGGGTGCATGATTGCCCTCACCCTGACGTCCACAGGCTGCTAGGGGGCTGATTTCGGCGATCGATTACCCACTGCGCGGCGACGGGCGACGGCTTGAGCCAGCTCTTCCAGCACACGCGCCGACGTATCCCAATCGATACATCCGTCCGTGATGCTTTGACCGTACTCGAGCACGCGGCCATTCGCGAGATCTTGGCGGCCTGCCTTCAGATGGCTCTCCACCATCAGGCCGGCGATGCGATCTTCACCCGCTGCGATGCGAGTAGCGATCT
>CBJNAT010000041.1:0-10174 GCA_966434585.1 uncultured Gammaproteobacteria bacterium
CAGGAGTAAACCAGGCCGGCGCCTTTCTCCAGGTGGTACTTGATTTCCATCCCTTCGCCCGGGGCAAGCGTGATCTCTCTCGAGTCGATGTTGAATCGCTGCGGCTGCGCGATGAAGGCGCCCTTCACGACGGCTGATTCACCCCATCGCGAGGACTGCTTCTCGCTCTGGAGGACCGGCAGAATGGTCGCGCCGGCGATGCTCGGTGGCAGCTGCGGTTCGGGCGCTGCCTTGGCGAGTGCGGTGAGACCGAACGCCTTACCCGCACCGAAGGGATCGATGCCGTACTCCGCCGGCAACACGACGGTAACGAGCAGTATCGCCGCGGCAAGCAGGCTGCTGCCGAGTACGATGAAGAGCGTCTTGCGGGGCACCTCGCGTGAGATGTGACCTTCTTGCATCGCGCCGCACCTTGTCGAAAGACGAAGCGGTGAACGTGGCGAGCATTACAGCAACTCGAGCGCAGCATAGATGCCTGTTTTTCGCCGAATCGCGCTTCGATCAGACGGGCTTTGCCCGATGTCGAGGCATAAACTGCCACGCACTTCCTGGAAGAATCAGCGCATGAGCGTGCTCTACAAATCGGATCCCGTACGCGGGCGGGTCTGGGGCAAGGTCTTCTCAGAGCATGCGCCCGATCTCGACTTTCACATCTGGCCCGAGTGCCCCGAACCGCATCGCGTCGAGTATCTGGTCGCATGGGAGCCGCCCCCCGACTGGACCGCCGTCTTCCCCAACATCAAGGTGCTCTTTTCATCCGGTGCGGGTGTCGACCAGCTACGGCTGGCCGATGTACCTGAGCATATTCAAGTGGTGCGGATGGTGGAGCCGGGCATCATCGAGGGCGTGGTGGAGTACGTCGTCATGGCGGTGCTCATGTTGCATCGACATATGCCTGGGTATGCGCGTCAGCAGAAGGAAGCCTTGTGGCGCCGTATTGAAGCGGTGCCGGCAGCGAGCTGTCGTGTGGGCGTGATGGGCCTGGGTGTGCTGGGCCAGGCGGTCTTGAATCACTTGGGCGCTTTCGGCTATCAGCGCTACGGGTGGAGCCGCACGCGCAAAGAGATCGAGGGCGTCACGACGTTCGCAGGCGATGCGCAGCTCGATGAGTTCCTGAGTCTTTGCGACATCCTGATTTGCTTGTTGCCATTGACTGATGACACGCGCGGCATCCTCTCGGCGCAGGTATTTGCAGCGTTGCCGCGGGGAGCCAGCCTCATCAATGCGGGCCGAGGCCCGCAGCTGAACACAGCGGCTTTGCTCGACGCGTTGGACCGCGGACATTTGTCGCAAGCGATACTCGACGTGGTGGAGCCCGAGCCGTTGCCCGCGTCGCATCCCTTCTGGAGCCATCCGCGCATCGTGCTGACGCCACATATCGCCGGTACGACTCGTCCGGAAACGGCCGCGCATGCACTGCTCGACAACATTCGTCGCCATCAACGCGGCGAGCCCTTGCATGATGTGATCGATCGGTCGCGGGGCTACTGACAACCATGAAACACGTCGAGGTATGCACGCCGCAGCGCCCCAGGCGAAAGCCCGTGCTCATGACGGCGTCACGGCGTGTTTCCGTTCTGCACCGTTGGCTGGGCGTGGCGCTGTGCTTGATGCTCGCGCTGTGGTTCTTCACGGGCAGTGTGCTGAGCTTCGTACCGTTCCCGTCGTTGAGCCACGGCGATCGCATCGCTGGATCGGAGCCGATCGACTTCGGCCGGCTGGGCATCGAGCCCGCGGTGGCGCTGCGCGCGGCGGACGATCCGTTCATCGATCATGCGCGACTGATCAGCGTTGCCGGACAGCCGCGTTACGTGATCGTTCGCGGTCAGCAGCCGGTTCTCGCCATCGATGGGCAAACAGGCGAGCTCGCTCGCTTGCTGGACGCGGCGATGGCACGTGCCATCGCCGAGCGCTTCTTCAGCGGAACAGTGCAGGCGATCGAAGGCCCATTCGAGCACGATCAGTGGACGGTGCACGATGGCTATGTGCCGTACCAACCGTTCTATAAAGCGGTGCTGAACGATGCGGCGGGCACGCACCTATATGTATCTGCGCGTTCCGGTGAAGTTGTCCAACGCACGCGCCGCTTCGAACGCGGCTGGAATTACGTGGGCGCGGTGGTGCACTGGGTCAATGTCGTGCCGTTGCGCGCGCATTACGAGTTGTGGCGGCGAGTGATGTGGACGCTTGCGTTGGGAGGCATCGTGTTGGCCGCAGCGGGGCTGTTCCTCGGCTACGTTCGCTACATCAACTTGAAGCGGCAACTCAGGCCCGGGCTATCGCCGTTCAGCGGGCTCCTACGCTGGCATCACGCCATCGGGTTGTTTGCAGGCGTGCTGATCCTGAGCTGGGTCTCTTCGGGCTGGCTGTCGTTGGATACAGGAACCTTCTTCTCTCGTGCGCAGCCGAGCTCGGCGCGCATCGATCGTCTGCGAGGCATGTCGCTGCCGGCCGCTGCGGAGGCGTTTCCCGTTTCACTAGTGCAGACGCTCGGCTCGGCACGCGAAGTGGAGTTCAGCGCGTTGAATGCGCAGCCACTGCTGGTGATTCGGGATCGCGATAAGCCGTTGTCAAAGCTCGTCATCGGCGCTGCGGGGCAAACGATGCAGATCCGCGAATCACTGCCGGACGAGCTGGTGCGTGCCGCGGTTCAAGTCGCCTGGTCGCCGCTGCGTGTGACGGAGCTGCGACCTATTTCCGCTGACGACGCTTACAGTCTTCGCGGCAAGCCACTACCATCGACGACGCGCCGGCTCGTGCTCGACGATGAAGCCGAGAGCTGGGTGCAGATCGATGCGGCGACGGGTCAGATCGTAAGCGTCCTCGATCGCAGTCGTCGTGTTTATCGATGGCTGGTGGATGGCCTGCACACGTTCGATTTTCCCCTGCTGAACAAAGCCGGCTCGCTCTGGCACGTGCTGCTGCTCATCGGCACCACGAGTGGCTTTGCGTTGAGCTGCACCGGAGTCGTCCTCGGATTCAAGCGCTTGCGACGAAGTATCCCGCAAGTTGGTACCCGATCAGCACGAGTCCCGCAGTCATGAGCGCGCCGTTCGCAACGATGGCGTGACGCGCGAAGCTCGAGCTGTGACGCCACAGCAGGACGACGCCCAGCATCAAGGACAGGGCAATGAGCTGGCCCAATTCGACGCCGACGTTGAACGCGATCATGTTCTCGAGCAGGCCCTCCTTCGAAGGGTTCAAGTCCTGCAGTTTCGTTGCCAGCCCGAAGCCGTGAAAGAGACCGAAGACCAGGACGGCAATCTTCTGATTGAGCTCGATGCCGAAGAACGTCTTGAAGCCGTTGAGATTGTCGAAGCCCTTGTACACGACTGAGAGACCGATGATCGCATCGATGAGGTACGGGTTGATGTGAGCGCCGCTCAGCACACCCGTCAGTAAGGTGATGCTATGGCCGATGCTGAACATCGTCACATACAGGGCAACGTGTGAGAGGCGGTACAAGAAGAAGATCACGCCGAAGATGAAGAGCAGGTGATCGTGGCCCGTCACCATGTGCTTCGCGCCCAGGTACATGAACGGCACGATCTGCGCGCCGGTGTTGCCGGCGACGAACCCCGCATCCGCGCCGTCGATGCCGTGGGCTCGGGCGACCAGAGGTAACAGCGTTGCCAGCAGCAGGGCGCATCGTGTGTTCATGCTTGAATCCGAACGGAGAACTGCCGGTTACCACGCGTGTCCCGCAGTGAACTCGAAGCGCACACCGACGACCAGCGCGTCGCGCAGCTGCGGATCGGTTCCGGGATCGAAGATGTATTGGAGGTCCGGCTGCACGGCCAGCCACTGGGTGACGGGAATTCGCCAGCTCAGCTCGAGATTGGTTTCGACCTTATCCTCCGGTGTCCCGCTCAATCGTGCGAGACGTCGATGCGGATCGCCGTTGTAAGCCTGTGCGATGGCGATACCGAGCTCATCGTCCTTGATGAGACCGCGAAGGACGAGGCCCGCACCGAGGTAACGATCGAAGCGATTGAGGTCTTCATTGGCTACGCCGAAGCGGACGAACGCGGAAAGCCGCGGTGGCTCCTCCACGGCTGCGGACGGACCGAGCAGCGCGGTTTCTGCGATGACATAGGCACCTCGATTGCTGCGACGGCTGATTGGCTGGCCTGCGGAGTCGACAGCCAAGAGATCATCGAACTTCGCCGTGTACTGCCACACGCCCAGCGCGAGCTTTTGCAGTCGAGGTCCGCCGCGTGACACTTCCGTGAGTAACAACGCACCCTCGCGCGAAGACAAACGGATGGTCGTGCGATCGGGATGGTCCGGATCGCCGGGGACGCCGTCGAGTGCGGCCGCTCGCAACGTCCAAGCGTCATCGATGCGCCACTCGTAGCGCACGGCCAGGCTCGTCACAGGAAAGGTGGAGGGCCCATGTTCGCCGGTTTGCGAAAACTCACGGCCCATCCCATGGGAAGCACCGAGAAACAAGCCCGCTGAAGGAGCGACGTCGAACTCGGTGTTCACGTCGTACAGACCGTAGCGCAACGAGTGCCGGCCGTCCGCTCCGAAGCGCCAATCCGTCCAAGCTTCGAACAGGCGGAATGCATCGACGGCCTCGATGTTGCTCACCCCTTGGGCGTCGCCGACGAGCGGGCTGATCGCATGGCCGTTGTTGTACAGCGCATGCACGTACACCTGGACTGGCATGTCGAAGGCGCGCTCGAGATCGGCCTCGAAGGTCAAGTCGAGATTGTCGAGGTAGCGCGAGTCCCGCTCCACGCCGCCGCGCGCAACGCGCCATTGCTCGCCGGTGTAGCCGAGTCCAAGCTGGTAGGCGGGCTCGTCAGCCCCGAAGTCCGCTGCGTCGGCAGCGAACGGTGCGAAGACCGCGAGCAGCAAACTCGACAGGCGCCGCGAGACGCGAGCAATGGCGGGTGATTCGTACTGGGTGGAGCGGCATGGCACGCGCATGGGTCGTGAATCCGACGATGAGTTCTCGGCCGAGCGATGCAGCAAGAGCATACGCAGCTCGCTCGCAACGAAATGCCAGCTACACCTGCGCACCAGCCAGGAAGCTTCTTCTTGCGGCTGTTTTCGGCAGAAGATGCTTCGCCTCCCTAGGTAAGTTGACGGTGGGGATTCCCAAAGGTCAGAGCGCGCCCGAGCGTCAACAACCAGCGAACGAGAGCGGTGTATGAGCCAGAGCACTGTCCTACCCGGCGGCGGCGTTGTCGAGAATACCTCCGGCGCTGCCGTGGCAACTGCCGTTCCCTATTCCGCCCCGGAGACGGCGACCGCGGGCACGTCGGTCGCGACGGCTCGCTCGCGAATCGCCTCCATCGACGTCATGCGCGGGCTGGTGATGGTGCTCATGCTCGTCGATCACGTGCGCGAGAAGATTTATATGCACGTGCCAATCTCGGATCCGCTGAATGTCACGACCATGACACCGGACCTGTTCTTCACTCGACTATCTGCGCACTTGTGTGCACCCACCTTCGTGTTTCTGACCGGGCTGGGTGCCTGGTTGTATGCGAACCCCGCGACCGGCGAGCCGCGGTCCCCGCGCGGATTTCTCATCAAACGCGGCCTGCTACTCATCGCCATCGAGTTGACGCTCGTGAATTTCTCCTGGTTCGGCGCGTATACGACGCTGTGGTTGCAGGTGCTCTGGGCGATCGGCATCAGCATGATCGTGCTGGGACTGCACTCGGCACTGCCGCGTTGGGCGCTTGCAGTGCTCGGTTTCGCGATCGTATTCGGCCACAACCTGCTGTCGCCGATCACGTTCCAACCCGGCGAGCCCGGATACGCGCTCTGGACCATCCTGCACGATCGCAATTTCCTCATCGCCGAGGGGCCGCTCAAGATCAAGGTGAGCTACCCGGTGCTGCCTTGGATCGGTGTGATCCTCTTGGGTTACGCGGCGGGGCCGTTGTACTCGCGCATGGTGAGCTCGAGCCGGCGCGTTCGCATTTTGATCGGTCTGGGTGTGGGGTGTTTTGCGCTGTTGCTCGTGCTCCGAGGCTTCAACATCTACGGTGAGACCTTGCCCTGGGTGCAGGGCGAAAGCTCCGTGCGAACGGTCATGTCGTGGCTCAACTTCACGAAGTATCCACCGTCGCTGGATTTCCTGTTGCTGACGCTGGGGCTCGCGTTCCCGCTCATGGCGCGCTTCGAAACGCTCGACAACGCGCTCACGCGGGCGCTGGTCGTCTTTGGTCAGGCGCCGATGTTCTTCTACATCGTGCACCTCTACGTACTGCTGATCTTGTATCGCATCGCGCTTGGCATCTTCGGACCGAACCATGGCGAGACGTTCGGCGTGGATCAGGTCTGGGGGGTCTGGGTCGTCGCGTTGTTCCTCGTCGCTGTCCTGTATTTTCCGACGCGTGCGTTTGCTCGATATAAGCGAGTGTCCAAGCAAGCTTGGGTCCGATACTTCTGATCATTCGACGCCTGTCGATCTCACCGGCGTTGAGCCGGGCACGATGTGCGGAGATCTCGTGTGCCATTGAAGGAATTCAAAGCCATCTCGTTCTCCTGCTACGGGACCCTGATCGATCGCGATTCGGGGATCTTCGCAGCGCTGCGTCCGATGATGCAGGAGGGTGGCATCAACCTGAACCGTGAAGAGGTGGCCGCGCGCTTCAGTGAATTCGAAGCGGCGCAGAGCGCAGCGATGCCGCAATCGAGCTATGAGCAGCGGCTCGCGCAAGTCCACTTGCGGCTCGCGAAGGACTGGGGCGTGATTGCCTCCGACGAGGACCACACGCTGTTCGGCAAATCCGTATCGAGCTGGCCTGCCTACGCGGAAGTGCCCGCAGCTCTACAGTATCTCAAACGATACTTCCGCCTCATCATGCTCTCGAATGCGGATCGGCAGGCGATCTCGGCTAGCTCGCGGCGGCTCGAGGTCATGTTCGACGCAGTATTCACGCCTCAAGACATCGGCAGCTACAAGCCAGATCCGCACAACTTCGACTTTCTCGCGGCGCGTGTCGAGAAGCTAGGGATTCCCCGGCATCGGCTATTGCACGTGGCAAGCAGCATTACTCGTGATCACGTGCCTGCGTCCGCTTGCGGGTTGGCCTCCGCTTGGATTGACCGACCGCGCGACGATACGACGGTCATGCTGGAGACGTCCTGCCCTGCGCACTGTGAATTTCGGTTCCACAGCCTTGTAGACATGGTGAGGGCACATCAGGAAGAATTGCGCTCGTGAAGTTTACAAGGGCAATACATGGCGGCCGTTAGGCTCGACCGCATCGACATCAACATACTGGCGCAGTTGCAGCGCAACGGGCGCATTTCCAACATCAATCTGGCGAATGCGGTTGCGCTCTCGCCAAGCCCATGCCTACAGCGCGTGAAGCGCCTGGAAGAAGCGGGCTACATCACGAGCTACAACGCGCGGATCGACCTAGCCAAGCTCGGCGAGACGATCACCATTTTCACCGAAGTCACCTTGAGCGACCATCATCGCGAAGACTTCATCAAATTCGAGGCCGCGATCCGTACCATCGACGAGGTGATCGAATGCCATCTGATCAGCGGTGGCTACGATTACCTGCTGAAATTCATCGCGCGTGGGGTGGCCCATTATCAGTCCGTGATCGAGAGCATCCTGGAGCGCGACATCGGCGTCGCAAAGTACTTCAGCTACATCGTCATCAAGTCGCCCATCGAGAAACTGCACTATCCGTTGGCCAAGCTGGTGAACCTCGATCGCATTTAGGGTCGTAGCAGGACGCTCATGACAGCCGTCCCTAAACCTGCAGTCGATCGAAGAACGCCTTGCTCGTGCGCAGCACTGTGCGAGCACGCTCGTTGAGGTTTGGATAGGCATCGCGCAGCGGCTTCGAGCGCTCCTCCACTGCGATCGGCAATCCCTCGGGCAAACGCAGGATGATCTCGCGCAGCGGGAGCGCCCCCTCACCGAGTGCCACCCTTCCGTCGATGGCTTCCGCCAATATCGCGGCGGCGTCCGTCGGATCGGCGCCGGGTACGGGTGCATCGCAGAGCTGTACATAGCTGAGCCATCGCTTGGGAATTGCCTCGATGTCGGCGAGCGTTCCTCCCGAGCGTGCCCAGTGCAGCGAATCGAGGAGCAACCCGGCCGCCGGCCCATCGACCTGCGACAGCAGGGTGCGCGCCTGATGAATCGTCTTCACCTCGGTGAACACCCCGAACTCCAGGTTCACGCGGATGCCGTTGCGCTCGCCGCGCTCCATGAGCATGCCCAGCTTGTCCCGCGTCGCGCCGGCGTCAGGGTCGCTCGAAACGCACAACACGTTGCGTGCGCCGAGCTCGGCGCCGACATCGACGATGCGCAAGTGATCGGGATTGGGTGCCCCGGGTTTGATCCACACGACCTCGATGTCGAGCAGCCGAACGCCGGTTTCGCGCAGCGCGGCCGTAACGGCACGGGTCGTCGCAGCCGTCCATTGGTCGGGCTCCATCCACATACCCGCGAAGTCGAACCCTGCACGAGCGGCGGCCTCGATGAGTTGCAGGGGCGTCGCTTCGGGCATGACGCCGGAAGCTAATGCGAGGGGATGTGTGCATCCCATTGCCTCACTCCCCAATGTCGGCCACTGTGCGATCTCCAGCCATGCGAAGGGGAACCACACCACGATTGTCGGAAGATAGCTTCGCCCGCGAAACTGCGAGTTTCGTCAGGGCCGGGCGCGTATGTCATTACCGAAGGTGTGGAGAAGACCGAGCAGCTGTTCAGACTGAGGCAGCGAGCTTTAGGAAGTTTCGACGAGCACGTGTCGCAATGCATCCGGGTCCACGGGCTTCGTCATGTGGTGATTGATCCCGGCTTGCCGGGACCGTAGCCGAGCGTCCTCCTGACCATAGCCGGTGACCGCAACGATCGGCGTGTGATGGAACTCGGGCTGCGCACGCAGCCGCTTTGCGACTTCATAACCGGTGATGTCCGGCAGCCCGATATCGAGCACCACCACGTTTGGTTTGTACGCGCTTGCAACGGACAGGGCCGAGACACCGTCGTACACACATCGTACCGAGAAGCCGGCGGACTCGAGCAGAATGGCAATGCTGTCGGCTGCATCCACGTTGTCATCGACGATCAGAACGCGCCGCCGTTCATCTTCTGCAGCGCGCCGCTGCGGCTGAAGTGCTGTGGGTGCAAGTGTCCCACTGGTACTGCCCGCTTCCACAGGAATGCGGACGGAGAACTCGCTACCTTGGCCCAACCCTGGGCTCGTGGCAGCCACTGACCCATCGTGTAGCTCTGCGAGCCGTTTCACGAGCGTGAGCCCGATCCCGAGCCCGCCTTGCGTGCGGCTCGGCGAGGCATCCGCCTGCACGAACAGATCGAACACGCGGCCGAGCATCTCGGGAGCGATGCCGATGCCCTCGTCCTTCACTCGCACTATGACATCGGCACCTTCTTGTGCGGCGCTCAACCAGATCCGGCTGGGTTTGGCCGAGTACTTCGCCGCGTTCGTGAGTAGATTCGAGATGATTTGCGAGAGCCGCACGAGATCGCCATGCACCGTGAGCGATTCTTCGGGTAGCGTCACGAGCAGTCGATGGCCGCGTGCATCGATGAGCGGTTCGGCGGTTTCCGCGGCGCGCGTGATGGCGGCCGAGATGTCAAAGCGTTCTTTGCGCAGCTCGATGCGGCCGGTGATGATGCGCGATACGTCCAGTAGATCATCGACCAGGCGCATCAAGTGTTGGAGCTGGCGCCGCATCATGTCTTTCGCGCGTGCGTGCATGTGTTCGTCAGCGCCGGGAATGTCCAGGATCTGCAAGGCATTGCGAATGGGCGCCAATGGGTTGCGCAGCTCGTGGGCGAGCATTGCGAGGAATTCGTCCTTCTGGCGGTCGGCGGTCGCGAGCTCTTCGAGGCGCAGATGCAGCTCACGCTCGAGTTGCTTGCGCTCCGTGATGTCCACGATGGCGCTGAGCGCAAGAATGCCTTCATCGGTTTCGATGGGATTCAGGCCGATCTCGATCGGGAACTCGGTGCCGTCCTTGCGACGGCCGTACAGGTCTCGGCCGGCGCCCATGGGCCGCGATTCTGGGTGGCGAAAGAACCCTGAACGATAGTTCGGGTGATGACCCCGGAAGCGCTCGGGCACCAGCATCTCGACCGGGTTGCCGACCAACTCCTCGCGCGTATAGCCGAATAGTTTTTCGGCTTGCGAGTTCACCAGCACGATATTGCCTTGGC
>CBJNAT010000042.1:0-10172 GCA_966434585.1 uncultured Gammaproteobacteria bacterium
CCGAGCGATCGTGTTCCTCGCGAGTCCCGCGGCAAGCTACATCACTGGCGTGAACCTCGTGGTCGATGGCGGATTCACGAAACGCGTGCAGTACTGAACACCGTCGCGGCGAACCCAGCTGTTGTACGATCAGCTCTGCTCTTTTTGTCGCGATCGGCGGACCGCCACGAGAGTTGCATGCTGGATGAAAACCCGCAAACCGAAAGAGACTGGTCGACAGGCCGAGAAGAGCGCCGCGACGCGGCGAGCTGCCATCGAAGGCGCTATCGAGTGCTTCTTGACGCTCGGCTACGCGCGTTCGAGCACGATCGAGATATCGAAAGTGGCGGACGTCTCCCGCGGCGCGATGATCTATCACTTCCCCACCAAGCGCGATCTGCTCGAGGCAACCGTCGAGTACATCATCACCGAGCGCATCAACGCGTTCACCAGCGAGATCCGCAAGGTGGGGTTGTCCGAGAGCGACCGGCGCGCGCAGAAGGGCATCGATATCTACTGGAAGCACCTGCACTCGCGCTTGTTCACCGCGTTCCACGAGCTCATGGTGGCGGCTCGTACGGACCCTGAGCTGGCGAAAGTCATGCGAACGGCCACACGGCGCTTCGAGACGGAGTGGTACAGAGCCATTCGCGAGGTCTTCCCCGAATGGGCAAACAAAGGGGCCTTGTTCGATCTCGCGATGGACCTCACGCAATTCCTGCTCGAGGGCATGGCGCTGAATCGTGTCTCGCACGATGCGCGAAAACGTCGCGAGCGCATTCGTGAGTATCTGAAAGCGCGGCTGATCGAGATCCTCAACTCAGGCGAGGAGCCCAGCACCAGTCGTGCAGTCCAGCAGTTCGTCAAGAGCAGCGAAAGAGTCAACGCGTGAGGGTCACCCAAGGTGAAGCCCCAATGAGAGTCGCCGACGGCGAGTTCGTGCGCGTTGCAACCACCGATATCCTCACCAGCGATGGCACGCACGCATGCACTGCCGGAACACAGCAAATTCTGTTGTGCCGGTCACAAGGACAGTGGTATGCGCTGAGTCCCTGGTGCACACATGCCGGCGCGACCCTGAACGGGGCACGTGTCTGTAGCGGTGTGATCGAATGCCCGTGGCACGGCGCGACGTTCGATGTGGCGAACGGCGCGGCGCTGTCACCCCCAGCAACCCGGAGCTTGCGCACGTTTCCCGTTCGCATCCTAGACAAGGACATCGAAGTCGGACTCCCGCTCAGCATGAGGCCGCCTGCATGATCCATGCACTCGAAGGCATCGACTTCTTCTCGCCCGAGATCGTCGAGAATCCTTTTGCGGCCAATGCGCTCGCGAGACGCACCGCGCCCGTGCATAGATTACCCGGCACCTCGATCTACGCCGTGTCGACGTTCGATTTGGTCGTCGAAGTCACCTCCCGCCCGGATGTGTTCTCGAACGACTTCAAGGAGGCGCTACAGGGCAAGGCCGTGCGCGATCCGGAGATCCAGTCGATCCTTGCCCGAGGTTGGCCCCAGGTAGACACCCTTCTCACCGCGGATCCGCCGCACCACACGCGCTTTCGCAAGCTCGTGAATCTCGCCTTCACGCCGGTGCTCGTGAACAACATCGAAGCCGACATCGAGGCGCGCGCGGACGCGCTGATCGATCAGTTCATCGACAACGGCCGCTGTGAGTTCGTGAAAGAGTTCGCCGTGCCACTGCCATTGACGGTGATCGCTCGTCAGGTCGGCGTGCCGCAAACGGACCTCGCACAGTTCAAAGAGTGGTCGGATGCATTTACCAGTCGCTTGGGCAGCATGCTCACACGCGATCAAGAGCTCGACTGTGCACGCAAGATCGTGGCCTTTCAGCACTACATGCATGCGCGGCTCGAAGAGCGGCGTGCAGCGCCGCGCGACGATCTCTTGTCCGATCTGGTGCAGGCTCGAGTGGATGGGGAGCATCCACTCGACACGGCGGAACTCCTCAGCGTCGTTCAGCAACTACTGGTGGCTGGGAACGAGACCACGACCCATTCGCTCGCGGCGGCCATGTTGTTCTTGATTCAGAACCCGACGGAGCTCGCCAAGGTGCAGGCACAGCCCGACCTATTGAAGAACATGGTGGAGGAAACCCTGCGGCTTGCGACCCCCACCAACAGCATGTGGCGAGTCGTGAAGCGCGACACGATTCTGGGCGGTATGGGGATTCCTGCCGGAGCGATGCTGCTACTGCGCTTCGGTTCGGCGAATCGCGATGAATCCAAGTTCCAAGATCCGGACCGCTTCGATGTCGAGCGCAAGAATGCGAACCAACATCTGGCTTTCGGCCGCGGCGTGCACAGTTGCGTCGGGAACCTGCTATCGCGCAAAGAGCTGCAGGTTGCATTTCGTCGCATCCTTGCGCGCCTGAAGAATTTCCGCCTTGGGAGCGACAACGACTTGCGGCACCACCCGAACGTGCTGCTGCGCGGACTCAAGAAGCTCAATATCGAGTTCGAGTGCGTCTGAAGCAGCCTGTCGGACTTAAGTGATCGTAGCGAGGCGAGTGGAAAATCGAGGACAGTTTTTCGATCGTTTGAGGAGAATAGCCGTAGCTATTTGACGAGAAGGATCGAGAAAATGGACCGATTTTACGCCGCCGCAGTAGATCAATCTTAAGTGCGACAGGCTGCTAGCTCAGGGCTGCGCGAGATAGCGATCCAATAGCTCGTGCAGATGCCGCAGTCGACTCTCCTGGTAACGCGAGAAGTACACTTGTCCCGTAGCCGATGATTTGAGCCCCTGCTGTACATACGGCAGGTTGCTCATGTCCTGATCGAATACGGGACCGAGTGCGCCGAGTTCTTCGGCGTTCGCCCAAGGTTCATCCGCTTGCAGCCAGCGTACCTTCGCCACGGGCGGTTTGGGCTTACCGCGCGGATGCCGCATCAGCAGCATCGCTTCCATGATGCTGGATTCATGATCGTCGCCATTGGGTCGGAATCGATAGTTGAGCGTCACACCCGGGCCGCCCCAGGGAACGAAGTTCGGGAACACGTTGTAAAGAATCGCATCCAACAGCTCCGCATCGGACACGTGCGACATGTCGCTCCAGTACGCGGATGAACAAGCGCCTCGCATCAGCTCGCCCATCAGACGCCGGCCAGTGACGCCAGCCGGCAACGGCAGCTCCATACGGCTCGAGCCGCGCCGCCCGCCTGGCATGTTCATCATTTCATCGACGATTTCCTGCTCCGAGATGCGGCCTTCGAGATAGGGACTCGGCACGCCGAAGGGCGTGATCATCCGGTCGATGTGCGGGTGTTCGTTCCAGAAGTCGTACTGGCTATTGGTATCCCCGGTGAACGGCAGGATTTGCGGATGCGTATCGTGCGAGTGCCAGGCTTCGGAGAAAGCTTCGATCGTTGCCTTCCAGTTGGCTTTCACCACCTTGGCGACGTGCACGCCGAGATAAGACGACTCCAATCCCCATGGCGCGAAGTGTTCCGGCAACGGCCCGAGGTATTCGAGCAGCGGCATAGGCTGCGCGGACATGTTGATGAACACCCAGCCACCCCACGTGCCCACATGGGCTTCGGGCAGCGTGCAGTCCTCGTCTCGAAGGTGAGGAAAATCCCAGCGGCACGGAATTTCTTTCAGCCTACCGTCCGGATGCCAGGTGAATCCATGGAAGGGACAGCGGAACTGTCGCGCATGGCCCGGCGCCGTGGCCAAGAAGCGGCCGCGATGCAGACACGAGTTGTAGAACGCCTTGATGCCGCCATCGGCTTGGCGAACGATCAGAAAGGACTTATCGGCGATATCGTAAACCGTGAAGTCACCCGGTGTCGGGATGTGCTCCTCGCGGCACGCCATCTGCCACACGCGCGGCCAGAGTCTTTGCTTCTCGAGCTCGTGGAAAGCGCGTGAGGTGTAACGCTCGGCGGCAACGCTTCCGTAGGCTGTATTCTCAACGGGCGGCGCTTCGGCGAAGTGCTCCGGGGTCGCGCGACCGTCGCGTCGACAGTACTCCTGATAGCTCGTCCCCAGAGATGGATCGCGCCGCGGCAGCTTTTCGTCGGTCGCCATGCTTCGTGATCGCGGTTTCAAGGAGCGCTCGTTGCCGAGCGCTCCTAAAGAAACTACTTGCCGAACTTATATTGCAACTGCGCCCCGTAAGTGCGCGGCATGTTGCTCGTGCCGAAGCTCCATAGACCCGCAACGTACAGAGCTGAATTGCGAACCGTCTTGTCCGTGAGGTTCTGACCGTACAAGCTGACGCGCAAGTCGCCTACGTCATACGACAGGGAGGCATCGTAGATCGCAGCCGCCTTGGTCAGCCCCATGGGAATGTTTTGGAACGTGGTGTAGTACTTGTCCTTGTAGCGCACGCTGCCATTCAACGTCAGATCGCCCGGGCCTGCCGTGAAGGTGTAGCTGCTGTCGAACGAGCCTGTGAGCTCCGGTGCACGACGAAGCTTGAGACCGGAGATGTCCTGCTCGCCATTCGGACCGCATGAAGGACCGCTGGTGAACGGATCCGTCGGCACCGCACAGAACTTGTCGTACTCCGCATCCAGATAGCCGCCGTTCAAACGCAGGGTCCAGCCGGGGAGCGGCAGGTACAAGAGCTCGACCTCCAGGCCCTTGAAGGTCGCTTCCGAGGCGTTCACGACGAGCGTTTCTTGGAAGCCCGTGGTCGGCAGCACGACCTCTTCCTGCTTGTCCTTGTATTGGCTGTAGAAGATGTTGGCGTTGAACCGCACACGGTCATCGAGCCACTGCGACTTGTAGCCCAGCTCGGTGGAATCCACAGTCTCCGGGTCATACGGCAGCGTCGCGGAAACGAGCGAGCCCGCGCGCCCATTGAAGCCGCCGCTGCGGAAGCCCGAGGAGTAGGACAAGTACACCATCTGCTCATCCGCGAACTCCCAGCGGATGCCGGCCTTGGGCGTGAACTTCGACCAGCTCTCTTTCGCTCGATTACCGAACGTGTCGAAGCCGAAGAACGCAACCGGCACGCCCGGGATGCTCTGCTGGCTTTCCATGCTCTTTTCTTCTTTCGTGTACCGGCCGCCGAGCGTCAGGATCCACTCATCCGTCAGCTCGATGTCCGACTGCGCGAACGCTGCCCAGCTCTCGGAATCGTGATCGGTATCCTGAGTGATGGGCGTACCACCGAAGTTTGTGTCCTGGTGGAGGACGTAATCCGCCTCCCAGAAATACACGCCGGTCACGAGATTGAACCGCCCGCCCTGATCGTAGGTGAACCGCAGCTCATGACTCGTCTGCTCGTACTCCTGTGTGCGCACCGTCTCGTATAGCGACAACGGCGTGGCGTCGAAGTCCTGATTGGTTTCCTCATCACTCTTGCGATTGCCGAACACGTAGTTGAGCGTGTACCCATCGGCGACCTCTACTTGAGCCGCCAAGGTATGCGCATCCACTTCGTAGAACTGCTTGTCAGAGCCATTCTGGTTCACGGTGTGCGCATCGCCCGTCTGCGGAATCACACCGTTGCCATCGAGAGAACAGAAACCCGTTCCAACGCAGAACGCGTCGGTCGAGAGGCTGAGGTTCAGCAGCCCGCCGATGGGGCTATCGTCATTTTCTTTCTGATAGGTATAGATGATCTTGGAGCGATCCGTCGGCGTCCATTTCAGCGTCGCGCCGTAGCTTTCGTAGTCGACACCGCCCACGCGTTTGTTGCCCTTGGCGATGTTGCGATCGACGCCATCCATCTGACGGTTGGTGTAGAACACCTTCGTCGAGAGCTGGTCGGCCAGCATGGGCAGATTCAAAACGCCGTCGAATTCCTGCTTGTTGTAGTTGCCCGCGTTCACGCGGAACTTCCCGCCCAACTCGCCCGTGGGCTCCGGACGCACGATGTTGATGATGCCGCCGATGGTGTTCTTGCCGAACAGCGTGCCC
The DNA here is from genome assembly GCA_966434585.1 of uncultured Gammaproteobacteria bacterium. Lineage (GTDB taxonomy): Bacteria > Pseudomonadota > Gammaproteobacteria > Steroidobacterales > Steroidobacteraceae > DATELY01. The sequence goes on from CBJNAT010000042.1 coordinate 5,874, forward strand.
TGCGGACCACGCAGCACTTCCATACGTTCGAAATCGAAGATCTGAAACACCTGCCCGGTGTTCGTGCCGAGATACACGCCGTCGAGCGACACGCCGACGGAGGTGTCGAAGCTCTTCTCGATATCCTGGAAGCTCAGCCCGCGCACTGACAATGCGGCGCCGCCCGGACCGGAGACGATGCGATCGAACACGAGGTTTGGCGACACGCCCTCGAGTCCCGCGCCAGTGCTCTGGAAGGTGCGATCGAGCTGCTCGGCCGTCATCGCACTGACGGCTTCCGGCACCTTCTGCGCGCTCTCTTCCCGCTTACGCGCCGTCACGACGATTTCTTCGAGCCCGATGCTCTCCGCAGCGTCCTGAGCGAAAACTGGTGTATGAGCAAGTCCGCCCAAGCCCAAACCCAGTACAACCGCACGCGCTAAAGATCCAGCCTCAAGTGCTTTCACGAGTCCCCCTGCAGTTCCAGTGTTCTCAGCAACAGTGCCGCGCAGCATTCAAGCGCACACACTCGATGCGGCCGGATCCTAGAACTTCAGATACCGTGTTTCAATCAGCCCTGACGGTTTTTAGGGGTCACACTGACGGTTCTACTAGGTGGGTCGACTCCGGTAGGAGATGTTAAATCGCACAGACTCCGCACGATCGATTCGTGAGAGCCGCTCAGCGGCCCTGGTCCATCACAGCGGCGATTTGTCGATGCATGTTCTGAACGCCGATTTCATTGCGCCCGATGACCACGTTGCGGCGAATGCCGGAATCCAGTCCCTGCTGGATGAGCTGACCCATCCAATAGTCCTCTTCAATGACCACGCGCGTGATCAAATTGAAGAACTCGCGATAGCGATCTTCTTCCTGCTTCGATGCGGGCGGCTGCGGTAGGAACAGCGATTGGTAGACGACCGAGTTCTGCTGATCGACGGGGTACACGCGCCATAGCTCGAAATGATCCTCGACGACGAAGAACACCGTAGCCGGAAAGATGTAATAAACGTATGAGACGTGCTGGCGCGGAGTCCATTGCGATTCCGGCAGTGCCCGGAGCTTGTCGATGTCGAGCTTTGGCGCAGACAGGCAATGATTTGGACCGAACTGACGGTAATGCCCGATGTTGCTGTAACTCATCGCCGCGATCGTCTGCGGGTGCAATGCGGCAAAGTGATAGAACTCATGGTAACCCTCCATGAGCGACTTCCAGTTTTGCCGCACGGGAATGCGCGCGGTGTCGAACAGAAAATGATCGGTCGTACCCAACGGCAAGAGGTCAGCGCCGATCCCCCCATCAACCGCTTCGACGTCGAAGCGGCCTTGCGGATCGGCCATGACGAAGATCAGTCCGTTCTTTTCAGCCACAGGTACTGGCGTCAGACTCATGTTTTCTTTGCGTACACTGGGGAAGCCTTCGCTGCCGTACGGAATGCCGCGAAGACTCCCCTCCAGATCGTACGTCCATGCGTGATACGGACACGAGAACATTCCTTTGGAGTGACCGGATCCGACGGCCACGGGCGCGCCTCGATGGCTGCACATGTTCAGGAATGCCCGCACCGTACCCGAGCGATCGCGCACGAGTAGCAGCGGGACGCCGGTATCCGTGAAGGTCCAGAAATCACCCGGCTCGCGCAGCAGGCAACTCGGTCCGACACACAGCGGATAGTTACGGAAGAGGCGCTGCGTCTCTGCTCGATACGCTTGGTCGTCCGTGAACACCGTGCTGTCGAGCCGCAGTTCCTCAGGCGCAAGCGAGGTGTGTTTGCGCTCCACGTAATCCATCAGGATCTTGGCTTCGGCGATTTGCTGCTCGTGATTCATGTGGGCACCAGGAAGTGATGGAGCTTAGAGGACGTCGCGTTGGCGCTCGATCGTCATGCGGTCGCACCACCGTCGATCGGAATCTCAGCGCCGTTCATGAAGCTCGCCCCGTTGCCAGCCAGAAACACCACGACGCTGGCCACCTCATCGGCGCGAGCGAGCCGCTTCATTGGGCTTACTCGGTCCAAGATCGAGCGAGTACGTTCCGGATTGTCGGAAGCAGCAATCATCTGCTGCACCATGGGCGTGTCGACGTAAGAGGGATGAACGGAATTGCAGCGAATGTCGTAGCCCTTCTCAGCGCAATGCAGCGCGACGGATTTGGTGAGCATACGCACCGCGCCCTTGGCTGAGTTGTAGGCAGCGAGCTTGGCGACGCCTCGCATGCCTGCAACGGACGAGAGATTCACGATCGCACCGCCGCCGCTCGCGCGCATCCAAGGCATCACGATCTTGCAGCCGAGGAACACGCCCTCGACGTTCACAGCGTGAATGCGCCGAAACTGCTCGAGCGTCGTCTCTTCGATGTTCGCTTGGAGTAGAAGACCGGCCGCATTGACGAGCACATCCAGATGACACCACTGAGCATGCACCTCGGTACATACCGCGATCCATTGCGTCTCGGAGGTGACGTCGAGCTGCCAGAAGCGTGCGCGCTCACCCAATGCCTCGGCGGTGCTGCGACCACGCGCCACATCGATGTCCGCCACTGCAACGAGCGCACCTTCAGCAAGAAACTGCCGTGCGCATTCCAGGCCGATGCCTGAAGCGCCGCCCGTGATGAGGACGACTTTGTCTTTCAGGCCGGTAGCCATCATACGAGCCTCTGCTCGCGTCCCTGCCAATACGGTTCGCGCAGCTTGCGACGCAGCACTTTGCCGCTCGCGTTGCGCGGCAGTGCGGCAACGGCTTCGATGGATTTGGGCAGCTTGTAACCGGCAATGCGGTCCCGCGCATACCGCAGGACGCTGTCGACATCGAGCACCGCGTTCGGCTTCAACACCACAAGTGCCTTGACGCTCTCGCCCCACTTCGGGTCGGGTACTCCGATCACGGCCACTTCCGCCAAGTCCGGATGTCCGAGGATCGCGTTCTCGACTTCGGCGGGATAGATGTTCTCGCCGCCGCTCACGATCATGTCCTTCACGCGATCCTGTATGTAGAGATAACCGTCTGCATCGAGGAAGCCCGCGTCACCTGTGTACAACCAACCGTCGCGAATCGCCTCGTCGGTCGCATTGGAGTTGCGCCAGTAACCGCGCATGAGCCACGGACAACGCACGACGATCTCGCCACTGGTATTGGGCGGCACCACGTGACCTGCAGGATCGACGATCCTGACCTCGAGACCCGCATAACCGCGACCGCAGGATCGCTGTTTGCCGAGCGCCGGCTGATGCATGGCCGGTGGCAGATACGTGGCGCCGCCGAGACATTCGGTCATGCCATAGAGATGAACGAAGCGTTGCCCGAACAGCTGTTGAGCACGATCGAGCAATGCATCCGCGATCGGTGCCGCGCCATACGACAAATGCCGGAGCGATGAGAAATCAGTCGTGGCGGCCCGCGGATGCGACAACAGTTCGTGAATCATCGTGGGCACGAACAGTGTGTCGGTGATGCGCGCACGTGGAATGAGCTCGAGAATCTCCTCGACATCGAAACGACGCGAGATGATGGCCGTGCCACCGCCCAACAATGTCAGGGTCGAGAGATTGAAACCCGCCACATGAAAAAGCGGCATGCACACGAACGTGACCGTATCCGCGCCGTACGAGGCCCAACCAGCAGCTTGCACGGCCTCTGAAAAGGCGCGCCACGTGCGGTGCGTATGGCAGGCACCCTTGGGATGACCCGTCGTTCCGCTCGTGTAGAGCTGAATGACATCATCGTCTTCGCTGACTTCGACACGCGGTTCGGTCTCGGCGTGCTGGTTACGCCACTCGACGAAATCAGGCCAACGGGCATGGCCACCGTCGAGCGCCACGATGTGCTGCACGGTTTCGAGCTGGCTTTCGATGCTCTCGACGAGCGCGACGTGTTCGCGGCCGACGAACAACACGGCTGCGGTCGCATCGTTCAACACGTAGCAAACCTCTTGCGGTGCGAGCCGCGCGTTCACGCCGACGAACGCGCAGCCTGCTTTTGCGGCACCGAAGAACGTCTCGAAGAACTGGAGGCTGTTGAGGTCCAGAAACGCGACGCGACTTTGATGCGGTAGGCGCCACGACAACAGACCATTCGCCACGCAGTTCGCGCGGCCATCCAGCTCGCCATACGTCAACTGTTCCGCGGCGAACCGTAGTGCGGTGCGCTGCGGATACTCGCGAGCGCCGCGGCGCACGGCCTCGCTGAGGGTCCAAGCGCGTTGCGCTGCGTTCGATTCGTTCATGAAGGAGCCCGCGACAGCCATGCGCGCGGGATCGTATGCGCCACTGTGAAAACAAGCAATCCTGATTGTTTTAGGAGGATTGCCCGCTCCATCCTGAG
>CBJNAT010000043.1:0-10061 GCA_966434585.1 uncultured Gammaproteobacteria bacterium
GAGCGGACGCAAGGTCATAGTCAGACCACCCGCTCGCACGCGCCACACAACCGGATACGTCACGCCCGTTCGCGCCGAGGTCCATGTGCGCAGCGGTGTCCATTCGATTTCGTTAGGCGCGAACGAGCGCGTGCCCCCAGCGCGTCTCAATGCTCCGCCGGCCCAGTACTGGCCACCCTTCCCATCGCGGATGCGGAAGGCCATCAGCGCGCCACCGTCGTTCAAGTTGATACCGATCCAATCCCAGCCCACGGCTTCGGCAGCGAGATACTCGCTCGACCACTCGTGATCGAACCATGCGCTGCCAGTGACATTTAGCTTGCGTGGGCCGATCGAGATCGAGCCACTGACGCGTAGATGCGGCAGGCTGTAGTAGTAGCTGGCGGACGTTGGTGCCGGGCCTTTGCGACTGAATCCATTCTCGCCTTGCAGCAGTGGCGGCTGGCTCGAATCGAGCTGCAACGTTAGCGCGAACTCATCGGCGACGATGCTCGTCGCATAACCTCGACCATGCGGGCGCATGTGCCAGTCGTCGATGCGCACATCCGTATTCGTTTCGCTCGCTTCGGCAAGTCCGAATCCGGCGCGTGCGGAACGTGGTGCATGCAGAAGATGTCCAGTGGCGGGATCGCTGAGCGCCGCATGCGCGAACAACAACTGTTTCGGTGCGAAGCGCGACGGGTTCTCGTCCGCGTTTTCGTTGCGGGACCGGAAGAACGTCACTTGGAAGCCGCGCTGCTTGCCTTGCTCATCCTGGATCCAGCCCGTGACGTACCACCATTCGGTACGGAACTCGGGATGGCTGCCGAAATCGCGCGGAAAGCGAATCTCGTACCCCGGAATGACAACCGCCGGCTCGGAAGAAGCAATGCCTGCAGTGATGACGCACAGAGCGATGAGCAAGACGTACTTCACCAATCCTCCTTCACCGCACGCACGACATCGTCACTCATTGCGCTGCGCCCACTCACGAGTGCCGTGAGCGCGGCTGCGAGCGGCACGACGCACGTGAGCAGAGCGAGCGACAGCCACGGGATGTGCAGTTCCATGCTCCAGTAGAACGATTGCCGCCCCACCACGTGAATCAGGATCACGCTGATCACGCCACCCACGAGCAGACTGCCGAGCATGCCGAGACTGCCGAGGCTCAAGCCTTCGATCGCGAGCACGCGCCCGATCTGTGCGCGCGTGAAACCCAGGTGACGCAGCACGCCGAACTCGGCTCGACGCGCGAGGGCCTGTGCGCTCGAGCTCACGCTGATGCCGAACAAACCGATGATCACCGCGACTGCCAGCAACACATATGTGATGGCGAAGATGCGGTCGAAGGCCCGTAGTGCTCGAGCGCGAACGTCCGCCGGCAAACCGATGTCAAGCTCGGCGCCTGGGGGCAGTCGAGCGCGGATCGCACCCATCATCTGTTCGAGCGGTACATCGTTCGCCACCCAAATGCCAACCGAGCTGCTGCGCGTGTCGCCGCTCAATCGCCGATACGCCTCGATGGGCATGACGAACGCATCCATCGAGCCGTTGTCGCGCCAGATGCCGCGGATGGAACCTGTGACGTGTTGGCGAGCCAGCGTGAACTGCAGCGATTCGCTCGGCTCGAGCCCATATCGATCCGCGAGCGAAACCGATATCCAGACGGGCACTGCGTCCTCGGTCAGCGGAGCCGTAGTTTCCGACTCCAGCGGAATCGTGGTACGCGGCCGACGTGGATCGATCGGCCGCGCGAGCAACAGGGCGGGCGGGCGCTCGGGTGCCAACATGACTTCCGTCGTGCGACTCGTTTCGATGCGCTCGACGCCTTCGATCTGCCGCAAGTCATCGACGGTGGCGGCATCGAGCAGGGTCGTGACGTTGTATCGAGAACCGTTGATGTACAGATCGGCCGGCAGCCAGCGCTCGATGGAGATGATGTAGGAGGTGCGCAGCGAGTTCGTCATGATCGACATCGCTACCATCAGGCTCACGCTGACGAGGATCGAGGCGACGCTCAGCGTCGAGCTCGGCGCTGCACCCCGCAGCTGCGCGAGCGCGGTTTGGTAGACAACGCTGCCACGGCTCGGTAAGCGTCGCAGTACTCGTCGCGTGAATCCTGGAATCAGGAAGACGGCACCCAACAGTACGAGCGCAATCGCAACATACCCCGGCAGTGGCAATCCGCTGATTGGCGGTAACAGCAACGTCAAGCCGCTCAGCAGCCACAGCCCCAATCCCACGTACGCGTGACCTCGGGATTCGCGCTCGTCGATGTCACCGGATTTCAGTGCGCGCGCAGTCGGAATGCGGGTCGCAGCACGTGCGGGTGCGAGCGACCCGAGCACCGCGACTACGATCCCGAGGGCCACGAACACGACGGCTTCGACGGCATCGAATTGCAGTGCCGGCACCCAGCTCTCCGCATCTACTCGGCCGAGAAACGCTTGCAGTCCGACATCGGCGAGCGCTGCCCCCAGCGCGATACCGCTTACCGCACCGAGCGTGCCTAACGCTGCGCCCGTGATGAGGATGGCGATGGTCTGCTGCTTGTGCGTGACACCTAGGGCATTCAGCAATGCGAGCTCTTTGCGACGGCGCATCACGCCCAGCGATTGCGTCGAGTACACGAGGAAGCCGCCGGTGAAGAGGGCCACCAGCGCAAGCGCGGTCAGATTGGTGTTGAACGCGCGCGAGACTTGGCGTGCTTGCTGTGTGTGCGTCGCCGGCGTGGTGACTTGGACATCGGGCGGTAAGCGTGCAGCGATGGCACGAGCGACGGTCGCGGGATCTTCGCCCCGAGACACGCGCACGTGAATGCGACTGAGACGACCGAGCGCGTTGAGCCGCCACTGGGCCGCAGCGATGTCCATCATCGCGACCCGGCCGGGAGTCGCTGCTGCGAGCGTGCCCTGCACGGTGAACGTGGCGGGCTGCATGTTCACTTGCAACGTGATGCGATCGCCCACGCGCGCGTTCAGCGCCTGTGTCGCTTGAGCGCTCAACATCAGCTTGTCGGGATCGAAGAACCAAAGCCCTTCACGCTCGCGCGGGCCGCCACTCACCGTGATCGCCTGAAACTGGGATTCACGCAGCAGATCGATGCCGAGCACCGTCACCGTGGTGTTGCGCCCCACCACACGGGCTTCGAGCTCCAGCACAGGACTAGCAACAGCAACGCCAGGTGTGCTCGCCACCACCGGATACAGCCCTTCATCGAAGCCCTCCCGCGTACCTTGGACGACGAGATCGGCTTCACCGAACAAATTGCGCGCCGCTTGAGCGACTTCATTCGCCGAGGCGCGATTCATGATGTAGATCGAGTAGCCGAGCGCAACCCCGAGCATGATTGCGACGATGGCCAACAGCGTACGGCCGAGACTCGCGCGTAAGGGCGCCCAAACGATCGCGTGCAGCAGGCGTGCCGTACCGGAGCTCATGCGTGCGGCCGCAATCCCTGAGGGGTGAGTTGCAGGATGCGATCCATCGTGTGGGCAGCGTTAAGCGAATGTGTCACGAGGATCAGCATCGCATTCGAGGCGCGAGACTGTTGTCGCAAGAGCTCGAGCACGAGCGCGGCGCTATCCGCATCGAGATTGCCGGTCGGCTCGTCCGCGAGCACGAGCGCCGGACGATGTGCGAGCGCACGTGCCACGGCCACGCGTTGCATCTCACCCCCGGAGAGCTCACGGGGCAGGCTGTCACGACGATCGATCAAGCCCACAGCATCGAGAAGAGCCGCGACGCGCTGCTTCGCTTCGTCAGCCGCGGTTCCATTCAACGCGAGGGGCAAACCCACATTCCCCGCCACGGTCATGTGCGGCAACAGGTGAAATGCCTGGAACACGAAGCCGATGCGCGCACGGCGCACCAACGTGCGTCGTTCTTCGTCCAGGGCGGACAGCGTCTCGCCTTCGAGTACGATTTCGCCGGCGTCGGGCACGTCGAGGCCTGCGATGAGATTCAGCAACGTCGACTTGCCCACACCCGAGTCGCCCATGATGGCGATGCATTCGCCGGCCCGTAGGTCGACCGAGACGCTATTCAACACTCGGCGGTTCGATGCGCCGGCGTACGTCTTCACCAGTCCTCGTAGCGACAACATGGATGACCGTGCCTGGAGTTGGAGAGTGCCCTTTGGGATCATCGCCGAAGTGCGCAATGCCCTGCGAGCGATCTCTATGAGTGATGAGCCCAAACCACCCGTGCCGGTTCCGTACAACGAGCTGTCGGCCGAGGCGCTACGCGGCGTGTTGGAGGCGTTCGTGCTGCGCGAAGGCACCGATTACGGCGAGCGCGAGTTCTCGCTGGAGCAGAAAGTCGCGCACGTCATGCGACAGCTCGAACGTGGCGAGGCGCAGATCGTTTTCGATCCGAATACGGAAACGGTGGATATCGTGCGCAGGTGAGCTCTCGCCGGAATTCTCGTATCGTAATGCCGAGGCCGCCGGCGAGAGCGGCACTCCCTAACGACAGGAAACGTCGCCTATGCCGCTTCTGATCATTTCGATACTGGTTCAGCTGGGCCTGATCGTTCACGTGCTCAAGACCGGTCGCAACGTGATTTGGGTCTTCATTCTGCTGTTTGCGCCCGTGATCGGCGGCCTGGCGTACTTCATCGTCGAGCTACTGCCGGAAATGACGAACAGTCACACGGGGCGTCAGGCGCGTCGGTCAGTGTCGAAGGCGATCGATCCAGATGGGGACTTCAGGCAGGCATCGAAACAGCTGGCTGTTGCCGACACGGTGCAGAACTCGATTGTTCTCGCGAATCACCATCTGGAACGAGCCCAGTTCGGCGAGGCGAAGGAGCTCATGCTGCGCTACCGAAAGGGCGTCCACGCAGACGATCCCGTGATTCTGATGCTCTTGGCACAGGCACAGTTCGGTCTGCGAGAGTTCGCTGATGTCCTAGCCACGCTCGATGAGTTGAAGGCGAGCAACCCTGCCGCGCGAACAGCCGATACGCATCTGCTGTATGCGAGAGCACACGAAGAACTGGGTCACACGGACGCGGCCATCCAGGAGTACGAAGCGCTGTGCAACTACTATCCCGGGCCCGAGCCGCGCTGCCGTCTCGCGCTGATCCTCAAGACGCGCGGGGATGGCGAACGCGCGCGCAGGTTGTTTCAGCAAGTCGTCAGCGAGAGTGAGATCGCCGGTCGCCACTACAATTCGCTGCACAGGGAGTGGGTGAGTCTCGCGAAGAAAGAGGCGCGGAGTTAGCAAGCAAGAGGGGAGAGAGTCGATGCAGTTTTGGTGGCGGACCGACTACGGAACCCGCTGGACAATCTCAATCGGCGCTGAAGTTTTGCAGAGTCTCTGGGAGGTGGCGCTTGCTATGCAGAACGCGCCACACATCAATCACATCCGCGTTCACCATATAGAAGATCAAATAGGGGAACTTCTTGAGCGGCCAATGCCGCAGGTTAGGTAAATCCAGCTCTGCTGCGTAACGCGGTGACCCCGATTCCGGATTGGCCGCGACCTGTTCGATAGCAGATTGAAGCGAGTCTATGAATTGCAAGGAGAGTGCGAACCCACCCTCACCGAAGTAGTAGTCAACAGCGTCCTCAATATCTCGCTCAGCGATCTGCCGTGGAACGACCCGGCGAACCTTCATTTCCGTGCGCGCTTGCGTACACCTCGGCGCAATACGTCGAAGTATTCCTTGCCGATCTCCTTCCCGGGCGGGGACGAGGGACCTGCCAGCAGCAGATCGCGAAGTTTCGTTCGATCGTGATCCTTGCGAATCAGCTCGCGAATATATTCGCTGCTAGTGCCGAACCCACGCCGCTGAACTTGTTCATCCACGAAGTCCTTCAGCGAGTCAGGAAGTGAAACATTCATGGTGCCCATGAGCAGATCGTAGGCGCGTTGGCAAAATTTGGCAAACCGGGGTCACGCCCGCGCCAACGTTCTCACCGCCCGCGCCGCCGCCGAAGCCCGATTCTCCACCCCGAGCTTCTCGAAGATCTGCTCGAGGTGCTTGTTCACCGTTCGCGGGCTGATCTTCAGGATCTCGCCGATTTCACGATTCGACTTGCCGCGGCTGATCCAGAGCAGCACTTCCGATTCGCGTGAGGTCAGCGCCAGCGAGTTCTGCAGGACCTGCTCGTCGGGTTGGGTGCTGAGCTCGGTGAGGCGGAACAGTAGCTCGTCGGGCCCGATCGGGCTCAGCACTGAGATTTCCAGCTTGCGTCCGCCGCTTTCGAGTTGCGAACGCGCTTGTCCCTCGTCAGGGATTCCGAAGCGTCGTGACTTTGGTCCCTCCTGCCGTAGCTGCATGAGTTGTTCGACGACGGCGGGCGGCAGGCTTGCTGTCTGATCGCTGTGAGCCGGGAACACCTCGGCCAACAGCTGACGCGCTTTGGGTGTGCACCACAGCAACCGCCCCGTGCGGTCGGTGGCCAGTAGAAAACGGCCACTCGCATCCAATGCCGCATGCGTGCCGCTTGCGGTCCGCGCATTCGCGAGATGCACACGAATGCGTGCGAGCAGCTCATCGACGATGATGGGCTTGGTGACGTAATCGACGCCACCCGCTGCGAGACCTTCGACGACATGTTCGGTTTCGGAAAGACCGGTCATGAAAATCACGGGCAGGTGCGTAGGGAGCTTCTCGCGCTTCAATCGTCGGCAGGTTTCAAAGCCGTTCATACCGGGCATTACCGCATCGAGGAGCACGAGATCCGGTGTGATCTGATCGACGAGATCGAGCGCGCTTTCGCCATCGGTGGCGATGAGCACGGTGAAACCGGCGTGATCGAGCGTGTCGGTCAAGAACCCTAGCGTTTCCGGAGTGTCATCGACGACGAGCACCGTGTCGCGACGAATGGTTTCGTTACGCATTCTTTCTCATTGCCTCCAGCACGTTCATGTAGCGCTTGAGATCGAAGTTCGCGACCAGCCCGCGCATGTGCATGGCAAAGGGCTTGTTCGACGGATCTTCGGATTCGATTTCCTGGAGCTTAGCCTGGATGCCGCGCACGTGACCGATGCGGCCGAGCTGGTACAGATCGTCGATGTGATGCCGTGAGTTGCTCGGCAGCACGCCCACGGGATGCAGCGGCGTCACGTCCGCGAGCGGCGACTCGTATATCCACTTGAGAGCCAGCAACTCGCCCATGCGCTCGAGCAGCAGTTGCACATCGACGGGCTTCATCACAAACGCATCGTGGAACTCGTCCTCCCCCCCGCCCGCCTTGTATTCGTGTGCGTTCGCCGAGACCATGATGATCTTCAGGCGTTTGCAACGCTCGTCAGCCCGCAGCTGCCGCACCACTTCCCAGCCGCTGATATCCGGCATCGAAATGTCGATCATGGCGAGATCGGGTAATTCCGTGATGGCTGCGTCAATACCGGCACGGCCGTTGTTCGCGACCACGACGTCGAAGCTCACACCCTGCAGCAGCTGCTGCGCGATGTCGATGTGTGAGGGATCGTCGTCGATCAGCAGAATCTTTTTGCGGCTGCCTTCGTAGTTGCGCGCGAGTCGGGGCGTGATGACTTCATGCGTGCTGCGACTCGCATCCGAGAGCATCACGCGCACCGTGAACGTCGTGCCGACGCCCGGCGTGCTGCGTGCATTGATCTCACCGCCCATGATCTGGGTGAGGAGTTTCGTGATCGTGAGGCCCAGACCCGTGCCTGGAACGGACAGCACATTCGCCGCGCGACCGCGCTCGAACGGCTCGAAGACGCGCTCCAAGTCTTCGGGCGCAATGCCCACGCCCGTATCGGTGATCTCGAACTCCGCGACCTCGCTGCGATAGCGCATGACGAGACTTGCGTGGCCGCGCTCCGTGTATTTGATGGCGTTAGATAACAGATTGATGAGGATCTGCCTCAGACGCTTCTCATCGGTGTGCACGTACAAGGGCAGATGCCGCGGCCGCTCGTAACCGAACTCGATCCCTTTCGCGGCAGCCTGCAGGCGAAACATGTCCACGATCTGATCCAGGAACTCGACCAGCTGAATGCGATCGCGGGTAAGGCGCAGCATACCGTTCTCGATCTTCGAGATGTCGAGCAGGCCATCGATCAAATTCGCCATGTGCTCGGCGCTGCGGCGGATCACGCGGATCGCGTTGTCCGGCGGTCCTGCAGCGCCGCGTTCGAGCAGCTGTGCGTATCCAAAGATGGAGTTGAGCGGCGTGCGGATCTCGTGGCTGATGCCGACGATGTAGCGGGTCTTGGCGACGTTGGCGGCTTCGGCTACTTCCTTGGCCTTCTGTAGCGCTGCGTCGGTGCGTTGGTGCGCTTCGATCTCGTCCATCAGCATCGTCGTTTGCCGTTGCGATTCCGCTTCGGCTGCGCGACGGCTCTCATGCGCGAGCACGATGAGCCATGCGGCCACCCCTGAAAGCAGCAGCAGCGCGAGGAACACGACCGATAGCGTCGTGCTGATCTCGTCGCGCATGGCGGGCGCGGCATTCGCGTACTGATGGTAGATGAACGAGAGTAAGAGGCCGGTCGCGAGATTGAACGCGAACAAGAGGCCGAAGAACTGCGCGGCACGGGTGTGGATGAGATTGTGAAAGCGGGGCGGCAGCGCCCAGGTGAGAAGGCTTGCGAGCTGTTGTGTGATGCGGCTGTCCGTCTTGCACAGATCGCGGCAACGAGCCTCCAGCGTGCAGCACAATGAGCAGATGGGGCCGCAGTACGCCGGGCACATCGCGACATCGGCACGCTCGAAGGCGTTTTCGCAAATGGTGCAGCGGATCTCATGCTCCGCTGGCAGATCGCTCGGTTGCCGCGCGAGGTAGTAGCGCCCCTTCGTCGCCCAAGCAATCGCGGGAGCGGTCGCGAAAGCGACGCCCAGCGCTACGAACGGGGAGAGCGCTTGTGCCGCCTCGCCCAATGCCCCGAAGAAGGCGAGACTCGAGAGGATGACGGAGAGTGCGAGCGCACCCACACCGACCGGGTTGATGTCGTAGAGGTGCGCGCGCTTGAACTCGATATGCGGCGGGCTCAAACCCAGAGGTTTGTTGACCACGAGATCCGCAGTGAGCGCGCCGATCCAGCCGGCGGCGAAGTTGGCGTAGATCGTGAGGATGCTTTCGATGGCGCCGAAGACGCCACTCTGCATGAGGAGCAAGGCGAGCAGCACGTTGAAGACGAGCCACACCACACGGCCGGGATGGCTGTGCGTCAGACGCGAGAAGAAGTTGGACCAGGCGATCGAGCCTGCGTAGGCGTTCGTCACGTTGATCTTGAGCTGACACACGATGACGAACACGCCCATGAGCACCAGCGCAAAGGTCGGCGACTGCACCGTCTCGCGGAAGGTGAGGAAGTACATCTGCGTGGGCTCATCGGCCATGTCGAGCGGCACGCCATGTCTAATCGCCACGACGGCGAGGAAGGACCCCAGCAGAATCTTGAAACCGCCGACCACGACCCAGCCCGGACCGGTTGCGAGCAGTGCGGCCCACCAGCCGACGCGATTCTCCCGTTTGCGTGTGGGCAGGAAGCGCAAGTAGTCCACCTGCTCGCCGATCTGAGGTAACAGCGAGAGCAGGATCGAACCCGCGACGCCGAACAGCATCCAGTTGATCGTGCCGTCGGCATTGCCATGCTCGCCCGCGAACTGAGTCCAGCCCACCAGGTCCGAGGGGTTCTTCCAGGCGATGTAGGCGATCGGAATGAACTGTAAGGCAAGCCACACCGGCTGCGTCCATAGCTGCATGCGGCTGATGAACGTGATGCCGTAGATCGCGATCGGGATGACGATGAGTGAGCTGAAGAGGTGCGCGAGCCAGAGCGGGATGTCGAACATCATCCGCAAGGCCATCGAGAGGATCGTGGCCTCGATCGCGAACAGCAGGAACGTGAAGGAGGCGTAGATGAGCGAGGTGAGCGTCGAGCCCATGTAACCGAAGCCGGCGCCGCGCGTGAGCAGGTCGATGTCGACGCCGTACTTGGCGGCGTAGTAGCAGATCGGCAGCCCGATCAGAAACATCAACAAGCAGAACGCGACGATGGCCCACGCCGCATTGGTGAAGCCGTAATTCAGTGTGAGCGCCCCGCCAATCGCTTCGCACGCGGCGAGATAAAAGTTCGGTCGCGGTGTTCTTTCT
>CBJNAT010000044.1:0-10042 GCA_966434585.1 uncultured Gammaproteobacteria bacterium
GGCGGCGGTGTGCGCTTCGGCAACTGGGCCAACGTGCGGTGTGCAAGCGCGAATACCTCTTTGGGGTCGAGATCGCCGACGAGCACGAACGTGCAATTGTTCGCTGCGTAGTAGGTCGCAAAGAATTGCTTCAGATCCTCGAGTCGCCAGCGCTCGATATCCGATGGCCAGCCGATCGTCGGGATCCCGTAGGGATGTGCAAGGAAGGCGGTCGCTTGCACTTGCTCCTGCAAGCGGGCCGCCGGGTCGTCGTCGACTCGCAGGCGGCGCTCCGAATACACCACAGCGCGCTCGTTCTCGATGACCTTCGGATCGAATGCAAGGTTCTGCAGGCGATCGGCTTCCAACTCGAACATCTGTGCGAGCGCGGACCGTGGTAGCCAATCCTGGTACACCGTCAGATCAGCCGTCGTGAAGGCGTTGCTCGATCCGCCTTGTGCTTCCAACGTCCGGTCGAACTCGCCCTGTGCCCGGGTGCTCGTGCCGTTGAACATCATGTGCTCGAAGAAGTGAGCCAGCCCTGTGATGCCCGGCGCTTCGTTGCGGCTGCCGACGCGGACCCAGTTGTAGATGGCAACGTTCGGGATGTCGTGCACCGGCCAGACGAGGATCTTGAGTCCATTGTCCAGTTGCAGCGCATGTACGTCGTCCGCGCTGGGCGGTGCGGCCGGCCAAGCGGTCGAAGTCAGCAGTGCCGCCAAGCACAGGAGCAGACGAGTGGGGTGCATGAGCGAAGTTCGCTGCCAAGGGGTCTTCGCATTAAAGCTGACTCGATTCACTCGAGCAAAAAGAAAGGCCGCGCGCGGGGGAGACGCGGCGGCCAAATGAAGCGTACGTAAGTAGCGCTTCAGCGCGAACCGTTGCGAGCGATGCCTTCGCCGAAGGGTTGAGCAACCATCTCCATCTCGTATCCCATGACTTCACGCGTCACCGGGTCGACAATCGGCTTGCTGCGACGAAAGCAACCGGTGCTCATGGCATGTCGTCCCATCACACTGTCGGGGCTCACGTCCTGCAGGCGCATGCTGCCGTCAGCATCGCGCAGGAGCATCTGTGCGTTGCCCGACTTGCCGCGACCTTTGCCGCTACGATCGTCGGCACTGTCTCCGATCAGCAGCCCCAAGATTTCGATCTCACTCAACATATCTGCTCTGTATGTTCGGTGTGGCGTTGGATGCTCGTCATGGACGATTCTGGCGGTGCAAGGCGTATGCCATGGCGCAAAGCCAGCAATTGCGCGGCAGGCAGCGGTGGATGTCGTCGGGACTCTGACGGTCAGCGTCACTCTCTGGTCGAACTGCGACGAGTGCGTCAGCTCGCGACGCCAATTGGAGACGCGGTGATGTGCGACAGCCGTCGCAGGTTGGATGTGCGATGTGATGCGGCTCGCAGTGAGGCTCATGACGATGTGCCAGTGAGTTGTGCGAAGAACGAGTCAGCGAGCGCGTTCACGGCCATAATGCGACCGTCCTCAAGGGAGTCTTCACGCATGTCCGATTCGCCTCGCCGCCGGATTGCCGATCGCACGAGCGCCAATGCAACTTTCATTGGGAGCGGCACGACGCTGACGGGTGAGTTGCAGTGTGACGGCGATCTCGTCGTCGCGGGCACGGTGAACGCCCATGCCTCCGTGCGCGGTGCTTTCACGTTGGCCGATACCGCACGCTGGACCGGTGGTGTCCGCGCCAACAACGCCATCGTGGCGGGCATCGTCGAAGGCGCGTTGCTCGTGGCCGAGAAGCTCGAGATCCGCAAAACCGCTCAGATTCGCGGCAGCGTTCAGGCACGCTCGATTGCGATTGCGCAGGGCGCCGTCATCGAAGGCGAGATGAGCGTGACGAGCGGTGAAGCGGTCGTGATGTTCGAGGAGCGTCGCGAGGTCTGAAGTGGCTCAGCAGCCCGTCAGACTCTCGATCCACTGAGCGAGTAGCTCAAGCCCGCTCTGATCGATAGCCAGCGTACCCACCGGCGGCATTTGCCGTGAATCGCGCCGACCTGCGCGATTCACGATCATCGAACGGTTGGAATCGCCTGGTGTGATCAATCGCATGTCGCTCAGACCGAGCATGTCGTTTGGCACGACATTGCAAGTCTGAGTTGCGGCCAAGGCTGTCTGGTGCCGCAGATCCATGGCGCTGCTCGTCGGTCCGCCAGGGCGGTGACAGTGCGAACAGTTCGTGTGCAACCAGGCACGCGCTCGTGCCTCGAGCGATCCCGTCGTGTCGTTTGGGTTGGCCATCGCAGGTAGCGTGGCAGCCGCCGGTTGTTCCGGGTTCAGCACGGCAATCCCACCGAGTGTGTCGATCTGATTCGCCGTTCGTTGTGTTTGCGGATAGAGGTGACTGCGATTCAGTTGCGCGGTTTCCAGGCCAAGGCTGAAGCCTGCGACGACGGTGTGACACACGAGGCAGTCGGACTCGCTGGGAAATAGCCACTCACCGCCAGTCGGTAGCGTTCGCCGTGCGCCGCCCTGCACGCGCGCCGCATCGGTTTGAGCTGCATTCCATTCGTACGTGACTCCGCTCCATTGGTCATCGGTGTGATGCAGCAGCAGCCGTGTTTCGATGAGCCGGCCATCGCGGCGGAAGTGCTTCATGACGACGCTGCCCGGTGGGAGCGTCCAGTCGCCGTTTGCATTCACGGTGATGCGAGTGTCGTTGGGAAGCGCGATCCAGCGTTCCTTCTCGGCGCCGTCCGACCAGAACGGCGCATTGACGACGTACGGGATCAGACTCGTTGCGGGTTGCGAGGGATTCGCACTGTTCACGCAACCGGTGGCGCTCAAGTCGGCGGGCATTCCCGTACCGCCCGTGGCAGGTTCGAACACGATGCGGCTCAACGGTCCGTTCATGTCGACGGCGTACAACTCACCGCCGTTGCTTTCACCGAAGGAGGCAATGTTCGCGGTTGAATCGAGCAGCTCGCGTGGCGTGCGGGTGCCGCTGTGCGTCGTCCAAATTCGGCCCGACCCGAAATCCGCGAACAGGTATTGACCCTGCAACGGCGTCGACTGCGTGTCGCGATAGACATAGCCGCCGGTGATCGAGATGTTGCCGTTCGTGTGGGGGTACTCGGCCACGGGATCGATCAGCCCGCTGTTTGGACAATTTGCTGTGATGTGATCGTGAGCGCCTTCGCGGCAGCGCCAACCGTAGTTGCCGGCCCGCTCGATGCGGTTCACTTCCTCCCATTGATTCTGACCTACATCCGCGAGCCAGAGTAAGCCAGTGGAGCTGTCGAAACTCCAGCGCCATGGATTGCGCAGGCCATAGGCCCAGATTTCGGGACATTGTGCGCTCGGGCTGCTCGCCACGCCTTGCGTGCACATCGCACCGCCGCTGAAAGGGTTGTCCGATGGAATCGAGTACGGCGGGATCCCATCCACGTCGATCCGCAGCAGCTTGCCCAGCAGCGTGTTTCGTTGTTGTCCGTTGTTCTGCGGATCGTCGCCGCTGCCTCCGTCGCCGAAGCCGATGTACAGATAACCGTCGGGCCCGAACGCGATGTGGCCGCCATTGTGATTGTCGAATGGCTGATTGACCGTGAGCAGTACTTGCTCGCTCGCTGCATTCATCTGACGTCGGCCGTTTCCGGTCGCCACGGTGTCGAATGCCGAGATGCGCGAGAGCAGCTGACTGCCCGCACGGTGCGTATACGAGAGATAGACGCGTCCATTCGTTGGGTATTGCGGATGGAAGGCCATGCCGAGCAGGCCTTTCTCGCCACCGCTCTCGACCTGCGCGCTGATGTCGACGAAGGTCGTGGCGGGATCGGAATTGGACTCGCTGAAATCGCGCACCACACCGGCTTGCTCGACCACGAACCAACGACCGTTGTCGCCGGGTGCCTGCAGCAGCGCGAGCGGTGCATTGAACGTGCGGCCGCTGAATGCAGCTTCGAGACGGATCGTGCCCACGCCGGAACTGGCGCTTGCGAGACAACTGGTGTTGCTGGGCCGCTGATCGAGTCCGGCGGTCGGAGGTGCGGGAGGTGCCGGGGAGGGTGTCTCGCCGTCATTGCTGCCGCCACCGCCACCGCTGCAGCTCAGCAGCGTCACGGCGAACGCGGTCACGCTCCAGCGTCGCCATCCGAGAACGCTGGGATTCTGAACGCAATCCCGATCGGACCCGAACGTCACGCGTAAGATGCGGGCCTGTGTGTTCCGCAGAATGTGCGGCAGGGATGTCATTCATGCCCCCACGATTGCCCGAACTCATCGCCCGACGCGGCAATGTCGCCGAATTCCCCGAGAACACGCTCCCGGCGTTGCGCTCGGCCATGGAACTCGGGGCACGCTATGTGAGCGTCGATGTGCAGCTCACCGCGGATCATGTACCCGTGCTGTTGCACGATGCCAGTCTCAAGCGTACGGCCGGCATCGATCGCAATGCGTTGGCTATGACGTGGAGCGAGCTCGCGGACGTTCCGGTGAACGAATCCGAGCGACTGCGCAACCGCTACACCGATGTCTGCGTGCCTTCGCTCGCTCAGGCTGCGAGTCTCTTGAGCAGCTATCCGAATGCAACCGCCTTCATCGAGCTGCAGCGCTCGAGCTTGCAGCAGGCGGGTCAGGAACGATTCGTGCGCCGGGTGCTCGAGATCATCACACCGGTCGCGCGACAGTGCGTGATCACCTCCTTCGACCTCGCGGCCGTGCACCATGTGCGGCAGACCTCATCGCTGCGGATTGGCTGGATTCTTTCGGAGTACAGCACGTTGTCGGCGCTCAAGTGCGAGGCGCTCGCGCCCGACTACGTGTTCTGCGACCACGCCCTGCTGACGCAAACAACGTCACGGCTGTGGCGGGGTTCCTGGCGTTGGGCTGTATACGAAGTAAACCGTCGGAAGCTCGCCCTGGAGCTCGCCGGGCGTGAGGCAAGGCTCATCGAGACCACGGCATTCCGTGAGATGCTGCGGCAATTCCGCGAGATCAAGTAGTCGCTCTGGGAAGCACTGCCGTTGTTCGATGTCGTCGTCATAGGTGCCGGGGTGCACGGTGCCGGTGTGGCGTTGGCCGCCGCCGCCGCCGGACAGAAGACGCTGCTGCTCGAGAAGAGCGCGCCGGCGCACGGTACGTCGAGCCGCTCCAGCAAATTGATCCATGGTGGTCTGCGGTATCTGGAGACCGCGCAATTTCGCCTGGTGCGCGAAAGCCTTACCGAGCGCGCGTTGATGCTGCGGAATGCGCCGGAGCTGGTGCGGCTGCAGCCGTTCTATTTGCCGGTCTATCGCAGGACGCGAAGGCGCCCCTGGCAGTTGCGCATGGGTCTTGCGCTCTATTCAACATTGGGTGGCTTCAGGCCGGGCACTGCCTTCGGCTCCATTCCACGCTCGCAATGGGCAGATCTGGACGGCCTGGAACTGCATGATCTCCAGGCGGTGCTGCGTTATTGGGATGGCCAGACCGATGATGCGGCGCTGACCCGTGCAGTGGTGCACGCAGCTCGACAACTCGGTTGCGAGCTGCACGTACCGGCAACCTTCGATGCCGCGGAGCTCGAAGGCGATAGGGTCGCCGTACACTACTCGCAGGGCAGTGCCCAGCATTCCGTGCAGACCCGAGTGCTGGTGAACGCGGCAGGTCCTTGGGCAGGTGAAGTCTTGAAGCGCGTTCGACCCGTCCAGCCGCACCGTGCGGTGGAACTCGTGCAAGGCACGCACATCGTGCTGCCCGGCGAGACGAAGCAAGGGATCTACTACGTCGAAGCCCCTGAGGATGGCCGCGCCGTGTTCGTCATGCCATGGTATGGCTCGACGCTCGTCGGCACGACAGAGGTGCCGTACGGCGGCTCGCCCGAGGACGTGCGACCGTCATCGAGCGAAATCGCATACCTGCTCGACATCGCACGGCACTACTTCCCGCGTTACCGCGCATCGACAGGGAACGATGTGCTGCAGAGTTTCGCGGGGCTGCGCGTCCTGCCGCGAGCGAATACGCAAGCGTTCAATCGTTCCCGCGAAACGATGTTCGACGTGGACCGCGCGGACAAACCGCGCGTGCTCAGTATCTATGGCGGCAAGCTTACGGGATGGCGTGCAACGGCGGAGCAGGTGATGGCGCGGCTAGTGCCTTCGTTACCGGTACGCGAGCGTCGTGCGGACACACGCGAGATTCGATTGGTGCCGGTCGATGCTTAGGATTCTCCTGGCCCACGCTTGGGCTCACTGCCAGAAAGCTCGTAAGCGCGCGCCTTCCTCGATCGCTTGTCGAGCGCCGCCTTCAGCGGCGATGACGCTGCGTCGATAGTCCAGCAGGTTCGGTCCGAACGCTTCGATGCAGTGTGCGTTCGGCGTGATGATCGAGACATCCGAACCGTGCGTGCGCAAGAATGCCACCTCGCGTTCGAGCGGCGCGAGATAGCGCTGCGCGAGCGGCGCATCGAGCGGGCCAGCCACCATCGCGCTCACGAGAACGCGTTCGTGCCCGCGTGCCAGATCGGCGTTCGTCATGGAGCGCATGCCGCCGTCCATGTAGCGCCTGTCCTTGATGGTGATCGGCGGAAATACGCCGGGCACCGCGCAACTGGATGCCACAGCGCGTGCCAGGCTCACGCCCGACGCTCGATCCCACACGACGAATTCACCGTTGGCCGTGTCGACGGCCGTGCATGCATACGAACGCTCTGGCCACGCATCGTCCGGGAGCGCCCGCAAGAAAGCGCCGAAACTGTCGATGAATTGCTGCTCGCTGACAGTCCCGGCATGCAGGGCCCAATTCGCGAGCTCCAGTCGTACGTCCTGACCGGGCCGCTCGCCGCTGAACGCCTCGCTCATCTTCTGCGTGAGGTAAGCGAAATCTTCCGGGGTGGCACGGATGAGGCCCTTTGGCATGTCGAGGGCGTCACTCTGCGCGGACAGCTTTGCATAGGGCGCTGCCAACACATCGGGTGCATGACCGAGCGCGAGCAGTGCGCCAACGAAAGAACCGGCCGACGTGCCAATGATGTGATCCGCCTGACTCAGGTCCACGCCAGATTGGGCAAGACCTGCGATCAAGCCTGATTCCCAGGCGATGCCCACCGGTCCGCCGCCGCCCAACACCAGTGCCTTGCTCATGCACCACCGATCAGGCGTGCGACCTGGCGATCGGCCCAGCTTTCGGTCGACCAGCTATCCATGAAACCGCAGTGCCCGCCGGTAGAACTCACGATCACCTCGAGGTAAGGACTGCGAGCCACGCGCTCCAGATCGTCTGCGGGGATGATTGGATCATCGAGCGCGATCAGTAGATGCGCAGGCACCTTCAGATTCGCAAGTCGCGTGCCGGTGAGCGCATAGCCGTCGAAGTAATCTTCGAGGCTCCGGAACTCGCTGTAATGCTCCAGCATCAGCTCGGTCATGCGCGCGATGGATGTTTGTTCGAGGACATTCTCGAACCGGTAACGCTTGGGGAACAGTGCTTGTTTATGCTCGAGCGAACGTTTCCACGCTCGCAGGAAGTATTCGCGATAAATAAAGAAGCGATCGAGCACTGCCACCGTGCTATGCGGGCGCAAGACCGGACAGACGCCGATGGCACGCGTGAGGTCGAGCCCCTGCTGTGGACCGTGCGCGGCCACTCGCAGGGCGAAGTTGCCACCGAGCGAGAAACCTGCGACCGACAGACGCGGCGGTGCGAACCGGCGTTGTACGTCACGGATCGCGCCGATCACCTCATCGAGCAGGCAGGAGTGGAAGACGCCCTCATTGAGGTGGTGACTCGGCCCGTGATCGCGCAGGTTCAGCCGAAACACGTCGCAGCCGCGCTCGTACAGATAACTGCCGAGTGAGAGCACATATAGCGAATCCGCATTGCCTTCCCAGCCGTGGATCAGTACGACGAGGTCGCGCGCGGCGGCACGACCCGCGCGAGTCTGAGAGGCTAGGTGACCTAGCAAGCGCACGCCATCGCCGCAGTCGAGCGTGTGCGGTTCACTGTGACGGATGAGCGTCGCAGCCCGCCGCGACACGATGCTTCGGCGCAGACGCAACGTCGGTACGATCGACTGCAGGTGCGGATTCGCGCACCACTGCGGCGGCGTGAAGATCGGCAGGATGGAGTTGCCCGCGCTCATTCCACATGAATCGCGGTGGAGCCCGGCAGCTGGCTCACGTAGTTGGGACCCATCAGCTGACTGGGGGTCTTGTAGCCCGGGGTCGGTGTGCCTTCGAGCATGTCGTGCACGATGCCGAGCGCCGCATACACGGTCGTCTGATAGCCATTCGCTGTTCGCACCCGCGCCGTCTTGCGCGCACCGCTCGCGTTTGTCGCCTCGCCCCAGACGAACATAGGTTTCTCGGCGCGCTCGGTTTCGCTCGGACCCGGTTTCTTGCGCCGCCCTGCCGCGCGTTTCATGAAGTACTGCACGGCCTTGAAACGCATGAGACCCCGCCAGCGGTTCATCCTACGCAGTTTGTGCAACCGCGACTCGCTCGTAGCCGTGTAGACCTCGATGTTGGCGATGCCCGTCGAGTAAAAGGCCGTGCTGACGTCGCCCCATGAAATGGCGACACTTAGATGCTCGCCATTGCCGAAGTCGATGCGTCGCGTGAGCGCGCCGAGCGGCAAGGACTCTATGCGCCCGTCGCGGCGGACGCGCGTGCCCCTATGCGCTCCTTCGATCATCGTCTTGGCCGTGCCGCGACTGAAGCCACCCATGCCCTCGAACCCCAGCGCTAGATGTGTCGCGTCGGGTAGCGCAGCTTTGAGGGTCGCTGCGATGCAGTCGGTCGGTACGACATCGAAGCCCACCCCCGGGCACAAGACACTTCCGGCGCGCTGTGCTTGCGCATCCAGCGTATGTGCGCGCTCGAACACATCGATCTCGCCGGTGATATCGAAGTAGTGAGCATGCGAAGCCATGCATGCCTGCATCAACGTCGCCGCGGTCGCGGAAAATGGCCCCGCGCAGTTGAGTACGGCGGCGACGTTTTCCAACGACGAGAGGGTCGCGGTGTGATCGGCAAGGTTGAAGACGGCGCTCGGCAATTGTAGCTCTTGCGCCAGTGCGGAGATTTTGGCGCGCGAACGCCCGGCGAGGATGGGTTGCAGTCCCAGGCGTGCCGCTTCGCGCGCGATCAGCTCGCCCGTGTAGCCGTTGGCGCCGTAGATCAACCAGCGCTGCCCCAGCCCCGCGCTCATTGCAATGAACTGGTCTGCGTCGCGGGCTCCACGCTGGGTTGGAATGCGAACTCGACGCGATTGTTGCGCTCGGCGATGCGGTTCCATTCGCCCGCAGTCACCTTCTCGCCGGGCGGTTGTGGAGGATACGGGACGAGCGGCTTGCGACCCGCAAAGACGACTTCCACGTTCAAGCGCCCTTCGGTTTCGGTGCGCGTTGTGGACACGAGGTTGGCGAACGCGAGCGACTCGCGCTGCGCCGAGCGCAGGCCGTCCTCGTAAGGATTGCCGATGACGTCGCAGCGGCGAGCCTGCAGATCCTCCGCGGCTAATGCGTAACCCTCAACGGCATTGCCCGCGAGGCAAAGGTCACCGATATACGTCGTCGCACGCACCGTTCCCGCGACGCCTCTCTGGCGCAGTTCGGTGAGGATCTGCCGCAAGCGATCCAGCCTGGGTCCGGCGAGTGGGGCCTCACCGTACGGCACCGATTCAGGTTGGGTGCTCGCCGTCGCCGATTGCGAGCGAGTGCTCTGCTCGGCCATCTTCGAGTCGAGGCTCGGCAGCGCCGGTTGCACGGGTGCAGCCGTAGGGCGCTTGGCGTGCCTGGCCAATTGGTCCTCGAGCTGTGCGTTCAGTGCGTGCGCGCGGCTCAACTCGTTCGTCGTGCGTAGCTGTAGCCAGCCGAGTACCACGAGTGCGATGAGTGACAGCGCGACGCCGAGCCCGAGCGGCCAGGCCCACGCGCGCGGCAGCAGGACGTGTTTGGAGCGACGCGGCGTCGGCGGGGGCTCGCCTTCGATCGTCACCGTGTTGCCTCTGAGCTGTTCGCTCACCCCCAGACTGTCGAACGCCGCTGTGAGCCAGCGGCGCAGCTCGTTCTGCTGCTCCTTGAGGAGCGGTACGACGACTTGCCGGATCGTATTCTCCAGTTCGGTGCTC
>CBJNAT010000045.1:0-9984 GCA_966434585.1 uncultured Gammaproteobacteria bacterium
GATCACCGCGACCGCACCCAACTCGCGAAAGCGTGCAACTTCCTGAGGCATGGCCTTCGCCGTCATGAACACCACCGGAATGTGCTCGAGCCGATGATCGCTTTGCATCCGCTGCAGCGTCGCAGGTCCATCCAGCCCGGGCATCATCACATCGAGCAGCACCATGTCCGGTTGAACGAGCGGCATGGTCTCGAGCGCCACCAGGCCCGAATCGCACGTATGGATCGTCAGCGCACTCGCGAGACCCAGCGACAGCTCTACCACCTCGCGAATGTCCGGCTCGTCATCGACATAGAGCACCGTCTTGAGCAGTGCGCGGTCCATTACTGCCCCTCCCTATCCGTCGTCTTCACGATCTCCCGTTCGGGCGCGTGTGTCAATGCACGGACGCTCCGCAACAACTGATCCACGGAATCGCGAGACTTCACGAGCGCGCCCTGCACCAGTTGCGAAATTTCGCGGCTGGGCTCGGTGGCGCTGTAGAGGATCACCGGCGGTGTCGCGCCATCCGGCTCGCGCAATGCGCTCAGCACATTGAGGCCCGAGCCGTCCGCCAGGCTCACATCGAGAATGATCAGATCGAAATGCTGGTGCTGCAGCATTTGTTGCGCCTCATGCACAGAATGAGCCCCGACCACCTCCGCGTCGTCGCTCAACAGCTCGCTGACGAGCAACGTCAGCGGCACGTCGTCCTCTACATGCAGGATGCGCGCCCGTCCCTGCTGTTTCGCTCTAAACGCTGCATGGATCGAGCGCAGCAGCCGCTGCGGATCGATCGGCTTCTGCAGCCAATCGGCCAGGTGCAACACACGCAACGAGTCCGCCTCGGTGGCCGTCGCTGCAGTCGCCGTGATCACGATGACAGGCAGCGTGCGAGTCGTGGGGGCTTCGCGCAACTCGGCAATGAGATCGATCCCTTCCTTGTCCGGCAAGTGCAGATCCACGATCGCGAGATCGTAACGACCGCTCGATAACGCCCGCTGCGCCGCGACCGCCGTGTTCACCGCATCGGCGTGCATGGCCGCATTGCGCAGCATCTCGCACAGCACGGTGGCTACATCGGGATCGTCTTCGCAAACGAGCACGCGCGAGCCTGTGGTCGGGCTGGCCTGGGTGAAGGGGGCCGCATCCTCCGTGGGCACTCGATACAAAGGGAGACTGACGAAGAAGGTCGTACCTACACCCTCGGTCGATTCGAATCGGATGTTGCCGCCGAGCCGTTCCACGAGCGCCTTCGCGATCGAAAGGCCGAGCCCGGTGCCGCCCTTCGAGCGCGAATCCGAAGAATCGGCCTGTGCGAACCGTTGAAACATGCGCGGCCGGAACTCCTTGGGAATACCTGAGCCATGGTCGCGCACGTGCACGACGACGCTGTCGACTTCCCCACGCGCATCGAAGTGGACCCTACCGCCGCGACGCGAAAACTTGCAGGCATTGGAGATGAGGTTCGTGAAAACCTGAATGAGCCGGTCCCGATCGACCAGCACGTTGCGATCCCAGTCGCCCGGCTCCATGACGAGCTGCACATCGAACTGCTCAGCGAACGGTCGCGTGCTCTCGATCGCCTGCTCGACAATGGCGCGCAGCGTGTGCACTTCCAGGTTGAAGGCGAGACTGCCAGCTTCGGCTTTTTCCAGATCGAGAATGTCGTTGATCAGCCGCACGAGACGTTGACTGTTCGCCTGCGCGATATCCACGAGCCGCCGCGCCTTGGAACTCAGTTCACCCGTTGCGCCACCGACCAAGAGACCCAGAGAGCCTGAGATCGACGTCAACGGCGTGCGTAGTTCATGACTCACCGTGGAAATGAAACCCGCCTTCAGCCGCTCGACCTCCAACCGATCCGAGATGTCGCGCAACACACCCACGAACAACCGGCGCTTGCCCAGCCGCATCTCGCTTACGCCGAGCTCGATCGGGACTCGATAGCCCTCTTTGTGCAAGGCCTCGAGCTCGCGTCGCGAACCGATGAGGCGACGCTCTCCGGTGGAGATATAACGGCGCACGTAGCCATCGTGCGCCGAGGAGTGCGGCTCCGGCATCAGCATGGCCACGTTCCGCCGCAGGACCTCCTCGGCCTGATATCCCAGGAGCCGCTCGGCACCCTTGCTCCAGGATTCGATGCTACCGCTCTCGTTCATGGTCACGATCGCATCCACGATGTTGTCGAGGATCGATGCGAGGCGCACCGCCTGATCGCGATAATTGGCTTCGGAGATGCGCATCGCAGTCACATCCGAAACCGTCAGAATGAAATAGTCCTGTGGCATGGGCCGGCCGCGCAGTTGCAGCACGGCGCCGCTGTCGCGCGTCCGTTCGCGCTCGAACGGCTCACGTGCACGAACGTAGTCGATCAGCAGGCGCCTGGCCGTTTGCGGGTCATGGTCATGGTCATGGTCATGGTCATGCTCATCCCACATGCCTTGCAGGCTCCCCAGCTCGTCCATCGTCATGCCGACACGAAGCGGTTGTGCCTGTTGGCCCCGCAGCTCGGCGAAGCGATCGTTCCACCTCGCGAGACGCCCGTGCGCATCCCATATGGCGATCCCCTCGTCCACGCTTTCGAGCGTAACGCGCAGTAAGGCACTCGCCTCGTTCGCAGCTCTCTCGGCAGCCAGTCGCCGCTGCATTTGCCGCAGCAGCAGCACCGTGGCGATGCACGTCAGCAGGAGCACGGCTGCAAGTCCTACCTGCACGCTGGTCTCCGTTCGATGAGAATCCGCCGCAATTCGGGCGGAAGGTCGGCGGCCCAACTCGACGGCCGGGGCGACTTCGTCGTCCCGTTTCCAGATTCCTTGGCCATGCCTACGCGTAACACGCACCGCCGCGGCCAACTGTCCGTAGTTGCCGAACGAGGGTCTGGCCTAATATGAAACGAGGGATCGGACTCCTTGTCGCAGCACGCTGGACAACTCACTACAAGGTTGCAACCCGTCGTACGACTTGCGCCGCAAGATCACGTGCCAAAGCCTCGCGCAGCACCGCCTGTTCGCGTTGTTTGGCTAGCACTGCGGCCTCGTCGTACGTGTAGTCACGCGTCAACTCCAGGCGCTGCGTTGGCAACAGCTCGCCCTCGCTGTTGCGAACCGCATACTCCACGACGTAGTACACCTCGTACTCCTGCGGTGTATTGCGTGCCGAGATCGACAGCACCCGCTGCCCGCTCTCATCGCGCAGCACACGGATCTGCGCGGTGGCCGATGCCGGCTCCTGCACCAGACGCGCACCCGAGGTGCGCAGATGGTCTTCCAACGCTTGTGTGAATGCGCTGTAGCGATCCTTCGCATCGATATAGGTCACCTGCATCACTTCGGGCAGGCGCGTGCGCCCCTGCAACTGCCAACCGCAAGCGCCGCACAGCAGTGCCAAGGTACACAGGGCTAACACCCGCGCCGAACGACTCGCACGCATGAATAGATCCTAAGGTCGCGATGGCGGGATGATGCCACGCATGAGATGGCCCTGCGATCAGCGGCGCAGACCGTCAGCCGTTTGCGGATGGACAGGATGGCGCCGCGGGCGCGCTGACGCGATCGCGACCTTGGGCCTTGCTTTTGTACAAATAGCGATCAGCCAGATCGACCAGCGCGTCTGGCGTGAGCTGCTCGCCCGAAGACAATGCCGAGGGCGTGCTGAGGCCGACGCTCACGGTAATGCGCAAGGGGCCCGCAGCCGTACGTATCGGTTTTTCCCGGACACACACACGCAGTTTCTCAGCGACCACTCGAGCACCTGCCAAGTCGGTTTGCGGCAGCACGACCGCAAACTCCTCTCCACCTAGTCGCGCGAGCCAGTCGTAATCGCGCGGCAGAGAGCCTTTGAGGCGTTCGACGAACCCCTGCAGCACTTCATCGCCCACGTTGTGACCGTACCGATCGTTTACCTGTTTGAAGTGATCGACGTCGAGAACGAGTAGTGCCAGCTCGCCGCCGAAGCGATGCAGGCGTTTCAGCTCGCGGCCGAGGTGGCGATTGAAATAGTTGCGATTGTGAGCGCCCGTGAGCGCGTCGGTGGTGGCTTCGCGGCGTTTTTCCTCCAGCAACGCACGTAACGACTGCTCGAGCGTCAGGATGCGTTGTGCCGTACGCAGCCGCGCAATGAGATGAGCGGGCGAGACTCGTTTGCTGATGTAATCGTCGGCGCCGGCATCGAACCCGGCCAGGATATCCGGCTCGGCATCGTTGATCGTGAGCAGGATGATGTACACGTAGCCGGGGAAGTGAGCGGCACGCACGCTCCTGCAGAATGCCAGGCCGTCCAACTGCGGCATGTCGCGGTCCGTCAAGACGATGGAAACGAATTCCTTGGCGAGTACATCGAGCGCCGCCTCGCCGTGATCGGCCACTGTGACATCGAAGCCTGCGCCCGCGACGACGCTCCGCAGCCGCTCGCGCACGAGCGGATCGTCGTCCACGATCAGCACGTTCACGCGCGGCGCTAATTTGAGCGATGCGACCTTGAGGGTGTCGTCGCTTTCTTCGCTGGCATCGGTCACTAGGCGCATCGGCTCACGCCGCGGTGTTTTCCGCGCTCAGGTGCAACGGTTCGGCGATGAACCGGCAGTGGCTCTCGACAGCATAGCCATGCCGACAGAAGGTCGAGAGGCCTTGCGCAACACTGGCCTGAACGGCGGCGAGTTGCAACGCACCGCGGCTGCACAGGCACGCGCGGCATTGTTCGGCGACTCGAATGAGTTGTTCGGGCTCGACGGGCTTACGATCCGCTCGCGCCGCATCGAGCGAGGCGAAGCCGAAGGACAACGACACGCCTTCAGTCCCAGTGACTGCCGAAAAGTGCCGCAGGGCGCGTTGTAAACGGGTCTTGATCGTGAGGGCGGCCGCGGCCGCGGCTTCTGGCAGCACGACGACGAACACGGTCTCGCCGTTCGTGCCATCCAAACACGCGATCCAGTCCGCGTGTGCACGTACAGCCGCACGAATGCTCTCTGCGACCTGGCGCAGCGTCGCGTCCGCCACGCTGGTGTGCCCGTTGATCGCCACCGTCATCACGGACAGAGTCCGCTCGTAGCGCTCGGCGCGGCGACATTCCGAACGCAGTGCACTGAGCAGATGTTCACGCGTGTACGCACCGGAGCGCGAATCGAACGACTCCTGCGGCACACGCCTCGCTTGCGTCTGCTCGGCCAAGCGACGGATGGCGATCGTCTGGAAAGCCTTGCGGACGCGCGCGAGCAGATCGGCATCAGGCGTCTTCTTGGCGACGTAGTCATCGGCGCCCGCGAGATAGCCGCGCTCGTAGTCGGCGCCGGCATCGCGTACCGTGAGCATGATCACGTAGATGTCATCGACGCCGCGCGCGCGCAGCTGCTCCGTGAGCTCGAGCCCATTCATGAAGGGCATTTCGCGGTCCGTGATGACGAGCGGAAACCACTCGCGCGTCAAGCGCTCCAGCGCTTCGTTGCCGTTGCTCGCGGTTGCGATTTCAAAGCCGGCAGTCTGCAGACGGTCTGCCATCAGCTCTAGCTCGAGCTCGTCGTCATCGACGAGCAAAATGCGTTGCGGCACCACGCTCGACCGTACGACTGAGCGCCGGTTCGCCGTCTCTGCTGTCATGTCGCTGCCCCCATCGCTATCGCAGACACTCTCGAGCGAAGCAGTGTGCGCAGGTGATTGCTTAGGTCATATCAGGTTCGCCATCCCGTACGGCTCAGCATTTCCCTGAACGATAGGGGAAGTTCGCAGCCCGCTTACAGGGATCGCGAAAGCTGCGACTGGCAGCAAACGAAGGATTCACTACACATCGAGCGCGCTCGCATTCAGCGCGGTGCTACGAAGTTCCCTGATTCGTGGCCGATCGCTACATCCCGCACCCTCGTCATGTGACAGTCGCGGCATGGTTGCAGGATCGTCAGCCGCTCTTGTATTGCCGTCGAAGCAAACGGAACCGCCTCGTGTCTAGTGTCATTCAGCAGCCCCCGACCCGCGAGGCCGATACGCACGGCGAGGCGCGCGCGCGCTTTCTCGGCGGACTTACGCAAGTGCTCGCGCTCGCAGCGACGGTGATCGGGCTCGTCAGCCTCCTCGGGCACCTTTCAGATCTCGAGGTGGTGTACCGCTGGCACGCCTCCGGTCGCATGTCGCCGTACTCGGCCGGGCTGCTGGTGCTCGTCGGAGCGGCGGTCTGGCTGAACCGTTACCGCAGCGTCATCGCCGCTGGGCGCTTCGCGGACCGCGACGATCGACGCATCCAGTTGATCGCCAGTGCGCTACTGGTGCTCGTGGCATCGACGGCGGGTTCAGGCGGCTTCGTGCTGATGGCGCAGCGGCTGGAAGAATCCTCGCGAGCCGCGCTACTGCAGTCGCTGTTGCGGGACGCCGACCATGTGCGCCGGGAACTGCGCGCGCAGCGTCGCGAATGGGAGGTCGCTGTAGCACGTCTCGTCCGCGAAGAGACGCTCACACCGGCCGTTCTCGAGGCTGTGCTGAACGATGCCCGCCTGCCCGCGCTGACTGCAGCACTGCAACCGCGCGATGGCAGCACCGTACGCGTGTGCGTCTCGGCGGGCTCGCAAGTGCTGTGTCATCCGGCACTGCCGTCTCGCAGCGGCTCTGAGTGGCTGCGCATGGGTCGGCTTGCTGTCACGGGCGAACAGGGCACGATGCTTCTGCGCGATGCTGACGGTGTGCGAGTCGTGGCGGCCTACACATCCATCGAACCGGGACTGGGCTTCATCCTCGAGCAAGACAGCGAGCGGATGTATGGCGCGCACCGCGATTCCCGAGTCACACTCGCCCTCGTCCTAGGTGCGGTCATCGCACTAGGGCTGGCATTGACGCACTCCCTGATTGGACCGCTGGTACGCCGCGCCCGCGAAGCACGAGCGGCCGCGCTCGAACACGACACACGCACGACGGCCATCATGAACAGCGTCGCGCACGGCATCGTCACAGTCGACGACACCGGCTCGATCGCAGCGGTGAATCCCGCGCTGTGCACGATGTTCGGTTACGAAGAGCGAGAGCTTCTGAAGCAACCGGCAGGGTTGCTGTTTCCTGACGGTCTGCGAGCGCTGGGCAAACAGAGCTGGCGCCAATGCGTACGCGAGATCGTCGCGCAGCCGATGCCGGATGCCACGGAAGTTGCCGGGCGGCGGCACGATGGCTCCTCGTTCGCTGCGCTGCTCACGCTCACACCGATGCATCTGGGCAGCACGGCCTATCTCGTGGGTAACGTGCGCGATGTCACGCTTGCAAAGATCGCCGAAGCGGATCTGCGCGGTGCGAACGATCGATTCAAGCTTGCCGCACAAGCCGCGCGTCTGGGTGTCTTCGAGTGTGATCTCAGCACCGGCACATGGATTTGGGATGCACGGGTGCAAGAGCTGCATGACGTGGCGACGATTCCCACGTATGAAGAGTGGCGCCGCTTGGTGCATCCCAATGACTTGCAACGGATGGAGCACGCAGTCAACGATGCGATCGCGCAGCATCGCGCTCTCGAGTTCGAGTTCCGCCTCACATTGCCGAAGGGTGTCGAGCGCACGGTGCATACCGCCGCAATGGTCGTGCGCGACGACGCCGGCGAAGCAGTGCGCCTCACGGGCGTCATGTGGGACGTGACCGAAAGCAAGCGCCTGGAACGCATGAAGAGCGAGTTCGTGTCCGTGGTTTCGCACGAGCTGCGCACACCCCTTACGTCGATCCGCGGGGCTCTCGGCCTGCTTGCGAGCAGCCCGCAGCTTTCGCTGCCCGATAAGCTGCGACAACTGCTCGACATCGCTTACCGCAACACCGACAGGCTTGCGCTGCTCATCGGCGACATCCTCGATGTCGAGCGCATCGAATCCGGCGGACTCTCCTTCGCGAGCGAACCCGTGGACGTGCGCGAGCTCGTACAGCAAGCAATCGACAACAATCAGGCCTATGCCGCCGAACGAGGCGTGCACCTGCAGCTGGTCACATCGAGCGGTGAGGACATCACCGTCACAGGCGACACCAACCGGCTACTGCAGGTGCTGGCAAATCTCTTGTCGAACGCGGCGAAGTTCTCGCCCGCGGGTGCATCGGTGGACATCGCCATCCTGAAGATGACTTCGGGGGTGCGCATCAGCGTGCGTGACTACGGCTCCGGCATTCCGGCGAGCTTCCAGCCGCGCGTATTCCAGAAATTTGCGCAGGCCGATGCCTCCGACTCCCGCGCGAAAGGGGGTACCGGCTTGGGTCTCGCCATCAGTAAGGCCATCGTCGATCGGCACGGCGGACGCATCGGTTACGACAGCCGTCCCGGAGTCGGCACGTTGTTCTATTTCGACCTGCCGCTTCCGGCGCAGGACCTGTCGCAGACGGGTACGTGGCGCGGCCGTCTGCTGCACGGCGAATCCCGGACGGGAGGGGCGTGAGGCGTGCAAGAGGATGTTCTTCTCTGCCTAAAGCCGCCAGTGCCTCCAGCCTCACACCACCACATTCACCAACTTGCCCCTCACCACTATCACCTTCTTCACCGGTTTGCCTTCCGTCCACTTCTGAACATTGGCGTCGGCGAGGGCTGCCGCACGCACCTGCTCTTCGTCTGCATTCGCCGGTATCTGAATGCGACCGCGAAGCTTGCCGTTGACTTGCAACACGATCTCGATGGAGTCCTGCACGAGCGCGCTCGGATCGGGCTTCGGCCAGGGTTGATCGATCACATCGGTCGTGTGACCGAGTGCCCGCCACAGAGCGTGTGAGGCGTGCGGCACGATCGGAGCGAGCACGAGCACGATGAACTCGAGTGCTTCCTGACGCACCGCACACGCCGTGTCGGATGCGTCGTCGAACTTCGCGAGTGTGTTCATCAGCTCCATCACGGCAGCAATGGCGGTGTTGAACGTGCGGCGACGGCCGATGTCGTCCGTGACCTTGAAAAGGGTTTGGTGGGCGGCGCGGCGGATGGCGCGCTGCGCTTCGCTAAGGACCTGGGGCCTGGGGCCTGGGACCTGGAGCGGAGCCGCACTGATTTCTGGCCCATGCCCCACGCCCCACGCCCCACGCCCTTCTTTCACATGCTCATACACCATCCGCCACAACCGCCGCATGAACCGCGCAGCGCCTTGGACGCCATCATCTGACCATTCGAGCGAGTCTTCGGGCGGCGCCTTGAACATCATGAACAGACGCACGCTATCCGCGCCGACTTCGTCGACCAGCGATTGCGGATCGACGCCGTTGTTCTTCGACTTCGACATCGTGCGCATGCCTTCCCATTCGACCGGCTCACCATCGCTGCGCAAGACCGCCCCGATGCGCGCACCTTTCTCATCGAGCTGCACATCGATATCCGCGGGGTTGTAGTACTCGATGCGCCCATCGCTGTTTCTACGCAAGTAGATGTCGTTGAGCACCATGCCTTGAGTGAGCAGGTTCGCGAACGGCTCGTCGAGCTTCACCAAACCGAGATCGCGCATCACGCGTGTCCAGAAGCGCGAATAGAGCAAGTGCAAGATGGCGTGCTCGATCCCGCCGACGTACTGATCGACCGGCAGCCAGTACTGTGCTCGCTCATCGATCATCGCGCGGTCGTTGTCTGCGCATGCATACCGCAAGAAGTACCAAGAGGAATCGACGAAGGTATCCATCGTGTCGGTCTCGCGCCGCGCATTGCCCCCGCACGTCGGGCATTTGCACTCGTAGAACGACGGCGTCTTGTTGAGTGGATTACCGCTGCCATCTGGCACGAGGTTCTCGGGCAGCAGGACCGGCAGATCCTTGTCGGGCACAGGCACGTCGCCGCACTTCGGGCAGTGAATCAGCGGAATCGGACAACCCCAGTAGCGTTGACGTGAGATGCCCCAATCGCGCAGGCGCCATTGCACTTGTTTGTCGCCAAGGTTATTGGCTTTGAGATCGGCGGCGATGGCATCGACTGCTTCCTTGTAGGTCAAGCCATCGTGCTTGCCGGAGTTGATACACGTGCCGTAGTCGGCGAAGGAGTCGTGCCAGGTAGTTGGGGCTTGGGGCGTGGGGGGGGAGGAGGAGAGGGGGGGGG